>JAUUYV010000116.1 GCA_030590275.1 Porticoccaceae bacterium | reverse complement strand
CGGAATATCAAGATGAAATAAAATATTTGAAATTATATGTCACAAAATCAACATGTGTATTTGTTAGAAATGGTGTCGAGTATAAAGGTAGTGAAGCTGTTACTCATATCATCCGAAAAGAAGAATATTTCAAAGAAAGAATAACAACAACAGAAGACTTCATACGCTTTGCAGCCACAAAAAGTGACATTAGCGGAAAAAGCTATACAGTCACCTGTGTAGAAGGGAATGTTGAAAACCTGGGCGAGTGGCTGCAGAGAGAATTGATTTCTTATCGTAATAAAAAGCTAGAGACTTAATGTTGATTCAGCCTGGAGGGTGAGTTTTAGGTAATAAGGTCTTGCAAGACCTGGGTTCACAACTTGTATAATCCATCGCACGCCCAGTTGCTCAAGGCGGCTGAAAACAGTTAGGTCATTTCACGTAGTTGTTTACCACGGTCTAAGTATATTATGGAAGAGAAAGCCAGGACTGGATTCAGTGATGCCGAAGCCCCCGCTTTATTGATGGAGGAGGTTATTGCCCACTTCGGTAGCGGCAGCGTAGAAAATATCGAGAAACTCTCCGGTGGTGCCTCGTGCGAGACCTGGTCGTTCGACTGGATCGATGACGCTGGTAATACCACCGGCCTGATTTTACGCCGCAACTTAGGCAATACTGGCAGCGCCAGCGAAGAGGGCTGGCGTGTAGGCAATACTACCTGCTCACTGGACCGAACTACCGAGGCGGCATTGCAGCGAGCGGTGTATGAAGCGGGTGGCCTGGTAGCCAAAGTGCATTTCGCATTGCCGGAAAACCACACACTGGGTGGCTGCTACGTGATGGACCGTATCGAAGGCGAAACACTCGCGCCTCGCATATTGCGGGACGAGACCTTTGCCGATGCGCGCAAGATCATGGCGTATCAATGCGGGGAAGTCCTCGCTAAACTGCATGCCGTTGATCCCGCAGTGCTTCCCACTAGCCTGGTACATGTACCAGCTCGGAAAGTCATTGCTCAACACCGAGAGATGATGGATGGTATCAGCGCATACTATCGCGACGAAACCCCTGTTGCCCGCCCCGAATATCACCCCGCTTTTGAACTGACCTTCCGTTGGCTAGAAGAAAACTGTCCCGATGACGTCGTTGCCGGTTTGGTGCATGGAGATTTCCGTAATGGTAATTTCGTGATCGGTTCCGATGGCATTCGCGCGGTACTTGACTGGGAAATCGCACATACCGGGGACGGAATGGAAGACCTGGGTTGGGTGTGTACACGCGCCTGGCGCTTTGGTCAGCATCAGAATCCCGTTGGTGGGTTTGGTCAAAGGGAGGATCTCTTTGCCGGTTACGAGAATGCTGGTGGACGCAAGGTCGACCCTGAAGTCGTACGTTTCTGGGAGGTGCTTGGCTCATTAAAATGGGGGGTTGGCTGTATGTTCCAGGTTTACAAACCTATCTCCGGTCTGGTCGATTCCTTTGAGCATCTGGCGATTGGCCGACGCGCCTGCGAAAACGAAATAGATCTGCTGCAATTGATAGATGAGTGATAATTGCCACAGCAGAGAGCGACCGCCGAGTACAGTGCGAACTGACTCTGGTGGGAGACGGATAAAGTCAAAGCGGTACGGGATCATCGTGTTATTTCAAACCTTAGCGGTATAAAGAATTTAGAAGTATGATTTACTATTTCGCCTACGGCTCAAATCTCCACCCTATGAGGCTAATAGAGCGAGTGCCATCGGCCGAATTGATCGGTGTAGCTCAGCACCCTGATCATGTGCTTACATTCCATAAAAAAAGCAATGATGGTTCTAGTAAATGCAATATGTTCAATTCTGAGTCTGACTTGATCTATGGCGCAATCTATAAATTGAAGCCCGAGCATAAAAATCGGTTAGATGAATTTGAAGGCAAAGGGTACGGATACATCGACAATCAAATTACCCTTGAGCATGATGATATGGAATATACCTGTTTCACATATCTTGCTCAGAAATCGCATATTGTTAGCGATCACAAGCCCTATCACTGGTATAAGAATTTAGTACTTCTGGGCGCGCAATATTTGCAATTCCCCGATACATATATATCTTCTATTGAAGTAGTGGAATCTATAGAAGACCCGGATAGAACAAGAAGAAAAGAAAAAGAATTGTTAATTGAGCGCATCATCAATTATCGCTAACAAGATGCTCGTTCCGACGCTAACTATGCCGCTAACTACGCCGCGCTTCGTTTACGCCTCACGGTCTGGTGTTTAGCAGTCTATAGGAGGGTTAGTGGAGATAAGAGAATCAGTAAAAAGCAATAAAGAGAGCATCAGAAAGGTTCACCAAAATACACTTACAGGATAGCGTCTTTATGAAACTTGAATCCCTGGCTTTACATTACGGTTATGAATCAGAAGCTACCACGAAGGCAGCGGCTGTGCCGATCTACCAAACCACATCATTTACATTCGACAATACTCAGCACGGCGCTGATCTTTTCGATCTCAAAGTGCCCGGTAATATCTATACCCGGATTATGAATCCGACTACGGATGTACTAGAGCGACGACTGGCGGCGATGGAGGGTGGTATTGGTGGTTTGGCTGTTGCTTCTGGTATGGCGGCGATCACCTATGCCATTCAGTGTATTTGCAGTGTCGGCGATAATATTGTCAGCACTAGCCAGCTATACGGCGGCACCTACAATTTTTTTGCCCACGCCTTACCGCGGCAAGGCATAGAAGCTCGTATGGTTTCCCACGATGATTTTGATGGCTTTGCCAGTGCCATTGACGAGAATACAAAAGCCATTTTTTGTGAGTCTATCGGCAACCCGGCAGGCAATATTGTTGATATTGAAAAGCTGGCGGATATTGCCCACCGGGCGGGTGTTCCTTTAATTGTCGACAATACAGTAGCGACACCTTATCTGTGCCGTGTTATCGAGTTGGGAGCTGATATTGTTATTCACTCATTGACGAAGTATATCGGCGGCCACGGTACCTCGATCGGTGGGATTATCATCGACTCTGGTAAATTTGACTGGGTGGCCAATAAAGACAGGTTTCCGGTTCTGAATGAACCTGACCCCTCTTACCACGGTGTCGTTTATACCGAAGCGTTTGGTGCAGCTGCTTTTATCGGACGTTGCCGAGTTGGACCTCTCAGAAACACTGGCGCGGCAATCTCGCCCTACAATTCTTTTCTAATCCTGCAAGGCCTTGAAACCCTTGGCTTGCGCATGGAGAGACATTGTGAGAATGCCGAGAAGCTTGCCCATTACCTGGTTAACCACGATAAGGTGGCCTGGGTAAATTATGCGGGCTTACCGGACAGCCCTTACTATCAGCTGTGTCAAAAGATAAGTGGCGGTAAAGCTTCCGGGATATTAAGTTTTGGCATAATTGGTGGAGCGCAAGCGGGTGCTCAGTTTATTGACGCCCTGGAAATGATTCTGCGTTTGGTGAACATTGGTGATGCTAAATCTTTGGCCTGTCATCCAGCGTCCACAACCCACCGGCAGTTAAATGACGATGAGTTGGCCGCTGCGGGTGTCAGTGCCGATCTGGTAAGGATTTCGGCAGGTATTGAAAACATTGATGATATTATTGCCGATGTCAGTCAGGCTCTCGACAGCGTAAGCTGAAGTGAGAAGGGCGGAATAGACTCGGGTTTTGGCTTGATGATTACTGGTTCAAAAGTGATGGCTAAAAATCCCGCGTGGCTTAGCCGGATATCAAGAAGAAAGAGAAAATATGAGTGATCTACCGAATTGCCCCGAATGTAAGTCGGAATATAGCTATGAAGACAGAAGTTTGTTTGTTTGTCCCGAATGCGGGCACGAATGGAGCCAAGATGCGGGTGATGTAGAGAAAGATGATCAGATAAAGGATTCAAATGGGAATGTTCTAAATGATGGTGATACCGTAACACTTATAAAAAACTTAAAAGTTAAAGGCTCCTCATCGGCGCTCAAGATTGGAACTAAAGTAAAGAATATTCGACTTGTTGACGGAGACCATAACATTGATTGCAAGATTGATGGTTTTGGTGCGATGAAACTAAAGTCTGAATTTGTAAAGAAGGTGTGATGTTTTTTTTGATTATCTCCTGCAAGGGCGTCCGACAAAGTTTCCTGAGAAGTTTTCATTTTTAATCATCTAAACCAGGGCTTCTGACCTAATGAATTATGAAAAATATTTAAGCGTAGCAATTTGTTTAATCGCAATGAGCTTATCCGCTTGTGCCGTTCACTATAAGGATCTTGATTATCGTGATCAGGCTTTTATTAAAGAGTCGCCCATAGATAAATTAACCTATCGCATTAAGGATCTTCCGGTTTTTGCGTCGAATGATAGCTTCCAGGCTATAGAAGATGCTTTAACAAATAGTAAAATATCTGCAAGTTCTGAGGAGTACTACGGTAAGGGTATTTACGATGAAGGCTTTTATGTGTTTGTTGAGCCTTTGTATAAACCGCCTAGCGTATCAGCAACTGTGTTCGGTTATATATCCGTATCTACGCTTACTCTGCTTCCTGCATGGAGTAACGAAGACGGGTATAGAATCAGATATAGCGTATATCAGGACGGTGAAATTATTAAAACGTTTCAGTATGACCGAGAACGGTTTTTAGCATTATGGTTGCTTGTATTGCCTTTCGCCTGGGTTAATCTGTTTACCACCAGCGAATATGATGCTTTTTATTCGGCTACAAATGAGTTTTTAACAGATTTGCAGCCGATACTTAATAAACCTTGAAAGCAGGTATTTGAGGTTGGCTAAAATTTCGCTCCGGCGCTCAAATAAGCGAGCTCGCAATTAAGGAATTCGTCGTACAGCGGTGCTCCTTAATTGAGGCTGGAATTCTGTATTGAAGACATAAATATAATACAGCCAGCCTCATAGCAAAGGATGCAAGCGATTTATAGCTCATCGATTGTTGGTTTAAGAGGGGATTTCCTCGGCTACCAATACCCCCTTATCGGTCAGCTCGTTAATGCGCGTATCGGGCAAACTGAGTAGCTGCCCTAATACCTCCTGATTGTGCTCCCCTAAATAAGGAGCCTGTAAATCCAGATCATTATCGTATTCTGAAAACCTGAGGGGCATTCCCGGCATTTCAAAACTGCCTGCTCCCCGATCCGTTATGGTGCGCACGGTTCCTCGATATTGCATATGCGGGTGATTCATGGCCTGTTCAATGGATAGTATCGGAGCTACTGGCACGTGGTGTTTGCCGAGTAATGCGATCATTGCTTCGTCGCTTTCCTGCTCTGCCAGCCAGGCTTCTATAATTTCGTTAACTTCATCGCGGTTGGCAACGCGTGAGGGATCGTCGATATAACGTGGGTCTTCAGCGAGTTCGGGTCTGCCCATGGCTTCGCAAAAGTTTTTCCAGCGTCCCAGGATGGCAATGAGAATTATGTAGCCGTCTTTACTTTTGTAAACTCCCAGTGGAGATACTGCGGAATGCTGTCGGCCCGGTAGAAATGGACTGACTTCCCCTTTGGTTGCACTGACTACTCCAACATTCATTTCATGGCTGTGAAAGTAGCAATCGAGCAGGGATATATCCAGGTGCTGCCCTTTACCGCCAGTGGCGCGGTGGTAGAGCGCGGCGTTGATCGCCGCCAGTGCATGTGCGCCGGTGGCGGTATCGCCCAGGGCTGCAATGGGTATATAGGGGCCGTTCTCCACATCGCCAATCATGCCGGTAATGCCGGCATAGGCCTGGCCGATGAAGTCGTAACCCGGTAGTTCCGCGAGGGGGCCATCCTGACCAAAGGTCGAGATGGAGCACATGATGGCATTGGGATTGAGTTGTTGAACCTTGTCCCAGGTCAATCCGAGACGACCGATGGCGCCTGGGGCAAAGTTCTCAATGACGACATCAACGGTTTTTACGAGGTCGTAAACAATCTGCTTGCCCTCGTCGGTTCTCATGTCGAGGCAGACACTTTTTTTGCCGCGATTTTGCTGGATAAAGTAAATGCTGCGGTCGTTGATTTTTAGGCCGACCTGACGAATTTGTTCTCCCATGGGTGCCAGTTCGAGTTTTATGATTTCTGCACCCATCTCTGCCATCATGCGGGTGGCAGAAGGGCCAGCCACGTGCTGGGTAAAATCCAGAACGCGAATGCCGTCAAGAATATGTTGTTTGCTCATTACCGCGTGCTCCTTTCTTATTGTCGTCGTCGTTATTTTTTTATTGGGGGCCGCTGTTTTAGCGGTATGTGTTATTAATTACATTGCGGCGTCCGGGTAAGGATCGGCTAATTCCTGCCCTTACAGATCGTTAAGGTTGCGGTTATTTCAGGTTCCCGTTAGTAAGGATTTCAGGCACT
>JAUUYV010000146.1 GCA_030590275.1 Porticoccaceae bacterium | reverse complement strand
TCTCGATAGCGTTCACCCATAACCTGTATAGCACCAGTGGGAGTCAAGCCCGCTCCCAGCAACATCTCCCACAGGTTTTCGACACTGGCCACCAGCATTCCCAGCTCTACGACTTCGATATCACTGTTCACGATAAGCGCATTTTTCTCGCGCTCTATGGGGCTGCGAAAGTCGTAAACGGTTCGAATCCCCATATCGGAAATTATTTTACGGCCCTCGGTGTTAACCGTGTCTACAAAGCCCGACCGGAATAGGCGATCATTACGGGTAATGCGCGAATCCGCCGCTACATAGCCTCCCATGTGTCGAAAATTCATGGTTTTACCCAGGGAAAAAAAACGTTCCACTCTCTAACTCCTTACCCATCAAACTCTCTACGGAAATTCTATTATTCGAATACGCCCACTTTGTTAAGCAAGATCATACCTTGATCCTGGCTAGTTACTTTATAATTTCTTCTTGACCCTGATGGCGTACTTCGCATAGTTTACTCTGGTTTATGGTCATAAAAACCAGAAGTTATGGCTCCGCAGCTAACTTATATTTGGGCTGGAGCAAATTTTGGGGCAATATTGAGAGACAAAGCCGGTAAGTGGCTCGAAGTAGATCAACATAGGAGAAGTAGACTTGATTACCGAACAGGACATGTATTTTCACCCTCCCACCTCAGACGACTCTACCTGGGCCGAAACCAATTACTTTGGTTTTTACGTGGCTGAGGAAAATATCCACGTTGGCGCTTATGTGCAGGCTAAGCCAAATCTGGGAGCAGTACTCTCCAGTGTGACTATCTTTGACGGAATAGACGATCAACCACAGGAAATCCTGTTTTCAGATTGCCATATCCATTTGCCCATGCCCAAAGGTAACCTTGATGACTTTGAGCTCGCCAATGGCCTCGCTATCACCTGTACCAGACCGGTAATGGATTACCACATTCGCTACGACGGCGGTCAAAATGTCAGTTTTGACGTTAAATATACCGGTTTGATGGAGCCCTACGATATCCACGATCCCGATATGGATCCACTCGCTGACGTTGAACTGGAAGGCGATGTTATCAGCAACAACGCCTACGCAGGTCATTGGGATCAATCCGGCCGGGTGCAGGGTGAATTAGAAATATTCGGGAATAAATACACTGTGGACTGTGTTTCCAGTATGGATCATAGCTGGGGTCTGCGAGATGAGCGGCAACTGAAGAACTTTTGCTGGATGAATGCAAACTTCGAAAACGATACCAGCATCCACTGCCTGTATCTTGTCGACCCCTCCCAGCTCGATCATTACCCCGCCATCGTGCATGGTTATGTGCGCGAAGGTGAAAAGGTGTATGGCCTTAAAGGGGGTAAAGGTAAGGTTTTGCGCAATGGCTATTTACATCAGTTCTTTGAGTTGGAGGTTGAAGATGTACGCGGTAAAACTCATCATTTTACCGGTACACCCATGACCTCCAACCCCTGGCTGGCCTGGCCACTGATGTACTTATCTCATTCTTTCTGTCGCTGGGATATGGGTGGCGTTAAGGGTTATGGCGAGGTTCAGGATCTCTGCAAGGAAACCTTTAATTCAAAACTACCAAAGTAATCGTCTTTATATAGGATGAGGGGTGCCGTAACTATCACTAATACCTTATGTTACGCTCGTCTCTATAAAAACTCGGCGTGTACGATAAGGCTTAAAAAATAACTTAGCTCTACCCAAATATAGGAGGGTCGATATGGGACCGGAAATTTCACAGTTTCTGTCTGGCATGAAAAAAACTATGGAACAAGTAGTTATGCCAAACCTGACAGATCGTTTTGCTCAGGAACAAGCGGGCATTGTTGCCGCCACACTAGGTTTTCTCGAAGTTATTCACGATAAAGCTCTGCACTATGAAGTACTCGAAAATCAACTTTATAAGCGGCTATTAACTGATGCGCTAAGCTTGTTAGAAGGCGATTCAAACAACAATAGCGAAATATACGCTACCGCAGATTCCTTACGGGAGCATTTCAAAAAGGATGAACTCAGCGATAATTGCGCACTGAGGCCCTACCCTTTTGTGCGCGGTTCTAACGAAGTCATGAAGGAACACCTGTGTGAATTTATTCGACTGCAAACAGAGATGGAATCAACAACAAGAGAGCAGTTTGAGGCACTTATTAGACCGTTTTTTAAAGACATTGAAATTCGCGAACGCTCCTGGGTTAAAGCCCTGGGTTTCGATCCAGAGGCAGATCAATTGCCCGATATTAGTGAGGTTTTATACAGCGATGACAAACTACGCAGCCCAAAATAAATTTAGCCGTGTGATCTAGAGAAAATTAGTTATAAATAATTGCACGTTGACATTAAAATACTATGCCACACGCTTTAATGGAAAAAGTATAAACCTTTATGACGTATTATACCTCCACCCTGAAACACCGAGCTCAACCAACAAGTGATTGGATAAAACAAATCCGTAAGCGTTTCCCGATTGAAAAAAGCCTGGATGATGTCTTAACTCGGAAACTTGAAAATCGCTCGAAGCCTGTCGATCACCTGACCGACTTCTCCAATCTTGAAACATTGCTGAATAAATACCTTAAAAACACGACCTCGCAAGCGGATCTAAAACTGGAGAACCTGGCGCGCCTTTCTGGCGGTGCCTCAAAAGAACAATTCACCTTTGACCTTACCTGGGAACAAAGCTCAGGTGAGCAGCTCACCCGAAAGCTGATTTTGCGCATGGACCCTAGCGAATCCATTGTTGAAACCCACCGCCTACGAGAAGCCCAGCTTTTGCAAGCCATGTTTGATGAGGTGCCAGTACCGGAAGTGTTCTGGGTAGATCCAACTCCGGACAACCTGGGGTATCCCTTTTTGATTGCAGGCTTTTTAGAAGGAACGGTACAACCAGAAGGTGGCGACCGAGCCAGTGGTCTCGGGATGTATTTTGAGCCGGATCTGAGATTGAAGCTCAAGGATCAATTCGTTCGTCATTTGGCGACGATTCACACCTTCGATCTCGATAGCAAAAACTTATCTTCCTTCGATGTACCAAAATCTAACTCGATGGAAGGTAATACCTGGGCCTTAGGTCTATGGGAACGGATATGGAATGAGGATGCCCTCGAAGATCATCCGGTGATGGAATATGCCGCCAACTGGTTGAAAGAAAATATGCCGATTATTGAAAAACCAGTGGTTGTGCATGGGGATTATCGCAGTGGTAATTTTATGTATACCGATCAAGGCGAAATCAACGGGATTCTCGATTGGGAGTTGGCTCATATCGGCGATTATCACGAGGATCTGGCCTACATTAATACCCCCATCCTGGGTTGTGCCGATGAAAAGGGTGAAATGCTGGTGAGTGGGCTGATGCCAAGAGAAGAGTTTTTAGCTAAATATGAACAACAGAGTGGACTGAGTATTGATAAGGACAAGTTATTTTATTTTGAGGTCCTAACCTATTACAAAATGTCCGTCATTGCCGTTGCTACCAGTTTACGTGCTGCCTATGGTCGAAAAACGCATCTCGATGCGATGATGAATTTATTAAGCGGCTTTGGCTACGTCGGGATCTCTCAGTTACAACGTATTTTGTTTTAGATGCCGGCATCATAAATACACTCTTTCAGGAATACCAATGACACACTACACCGCAACTCTTGCAGAACGGGCCGACCCTTCTGAAAACTGGATCAGCAGTATACGCACACGTTACCCGGTAGAGCGGGCAGTCGACGAAGTCTTTACACGTAAGCTACATAACCGGCATAAAACCGCCGAACACTCAATGAATTTTGACCAGTTACAACAATCCCTGTCCGAATTTCTAAAGCAGGAAACTGGACAGAAAGATTTAATGGTTGAAAATTTAGCACGGCTTTCCGGCGGTGCTTCAAAAGAACAGTTTACCTTTGATTTAACTTGGTGCCCCACTGAAGACTGCGCGATAACAAAGCAGCGATTGATGGTGCGCATGGATCCCACCGAATCCATAGTCGAAACTCACCGGCTAAGGGAATGGCAATCCCTGCGGGCCATGCATGGCGAAGTTCCCGTCCCTAAAGTCATGTGGCTGGATGCCGATGGACAGCATCTGGGCCGCCCGGCAATGATTGCAGAATTTCTCGAAGGAACGGTCAGACCCGAGACCGACGATGAAAAAATGAGTGGTGTCGGCATGTACTTTGAGCCGAAGCTGCGCGATGCCTTAAAAGGTCAGTTTGTTGAAATACTCGCTAAAATTCATCATATAGACTGGCGAAACAAGGACCTGAGCACCTTCGATATTCCTGAATCAAACTCTCGCCAGGCCAATGAGTGGGCCGTGAACCTGTGGGAACGAGCCTGGCAGGAAGATACTATGCTCGCTCATCCGATAATGGAGCAGGCAGCGCTCTGGCTAAGAGAAAACATGCCCATCGTGGAAAACCCGGTACTTGTTCATGGAGATTATCGTAGTGGTAATTTTATGTATGACGATAACCTGCGGATTAATGCGGTTTTTGATTGGGAGCTCGCTTACCTCGGCGATTACCACGACGATCTTGCCTGGGCCACCTTGACCCTGTTTGGTGGACCCGACGAAAATGGTAAAGGGTTGGCAAGTAGCTTGATGCCTGCCGCAGAGTTTCTCGAGCTCTACGAAGAATTATCGGGCTTTAAGGTCGACAAAAAACGCTTATTTTACTACCACCTGTTTTCGTATTATAAAATCTCGGTGATTGCGGCTGCTACCAGTTTGAGAGTTGCTTATAGCAGGAAAACTCATCTGGATGCGATGATGAATTTTGCCGCGGGACTCGGGTATATTGGAGTATCCGAGTTAAACCGGATGATGGAAAAATCCTAATATCACATGTCACTTAAGCGAAAGGCATTACGAGAAATTTTATGTTCCTCGCTATTTTCAAGTTGCATTAAGTTTTGGGCAAGTTCTTTGATGTCGCCCAGATCGCTGTTCTCAGCAATATCGCGATAGATCTTCACCAGGCAGTCATCCACTTCCAGGGCGGTAGCAACGATCGCTTCGACATTATTAAGTGGGACATCCCGAACTTTATTTACTAAGTCTTCAAGATGTAGTTCGGGGGCAGCTTGCATCCAGGTTTCTATGATCCCGTTAGCGGCCTCGTCCTCGTATTGTTTTAGCGTCTCTGCTAGATGGCGTTCGTGACGTTGCAGATAATCGAGCATCATGCGAGCCCGTTCGGACGTCGCTAATTGTTCGAGTTCAGCATATTGTTGTCCAAGTTGGCTGTGTAATTCCCTTGAAAAATCAATAACATCTTTAAGTTTTTTAAACCTCATTCTACCCTTCCTGTTTATCTGTTTATCTGTTTATCTGTTAAATCACGTGATCCAATTAAGGATCTCTGTTTCAAATTATGGCCCAGAATTGACAGCTCACATTGATACCGATCAAAGCTGCAGGTGTCTGTTACCGGTAACACCAGGAGCAAAATGGTTTACTGGACTAATCTGTCTTCAGGGCCTTACTAACGATCTCATAACTATCTTTAGAGAGCCCCGGTCGGGCTAATATACGCTCTAATGAAGCCCGCATAAGATCCGACCTCAGCCTGGGGTATTGCTTCCATCGAGTGAGGGGCGTTAGTAAACGCGAAGCTATCTGTGGG
>JAUUYV010000004.1 GCA_030590275.1 Porticoccaceae bacterium | reverse complement strand
CTCACAACGAAATACCTCTCGCTGAGCGCCTCACTCGCGGCAAATAATTCCCGGGCGGCCAAATTCTGGTTCCAGCGAACCGCCTTACCATTCACCCATACGGCCTCGCGAGTCAGCGCGTCCTTAACTTGCTTTCCTGACTTTGCTAGCCCCGCTTCCACCAACAAAATGGTCAAAGGAACCCCTTCCAGGTCCCGACCAGACAAGTCTGTGGTCGGCAAACCGTCCTGATAGAGCTGTTCAAAATCTTTAATATCCAGGCCATGCACTTCGCCACTAAACATGGCCTTGCTAATTCGTTGCGCTCCCCTTAAGCCATTATCGCCGTGAACAAGCTGAGTCACACTATTTGCCAATACCGTTTGCGCCTCTGGCCGCCCTGCTCGATTGGCATCTTCACACTCTAACTGGTCGATTTCATCGCAGCTCATAAAGGAGAAATAACGGAGAAACTTATAAACGTCAGCGTCAGCTGTATTTATCCAGAACTGATAAAAAGCATAGGGAGATGTTTTTTGTGCATCCAGCCAGATGGTGCCGGATTCCGTCTTACCAAACTTGGCTCCATCAGATTTTGTGACAAGCGGCAGTGTCAAACCAAAAACCCGGGCCTGATGTAAACGCCGAGTAAGGTCAATCCCTCCGGTAATATTGCCCCACTGGTCCGAACCACCAACTTGCACTGTACAGCCACGGCGTTTGTACAATTCAGCGAAGTCGTAGGATTGCAGGAGCAGATAGGAAAACTCAGTAAATGAGATACCTGCCCCTTCTCGGTCTATGCGCTGCTTTACCGATTCCTTCTGAACCATGGCATTAACCGAAAAATGCTTACCAACATTCCTCAGAAAATCAAGTACTGGCATCTCGCCAACCCAATCGAGATTGTTAACCACCACAGCAGCATTACCTCCACCACCATCGAAGTCTACAAACTGGGAAGCTTGCTGCCTGAGCCGCTCCACCCACTCTGCAACCACCTCGGAGGTATTCAGTGATCGCTCCTCCGCCTTATGACTCGGATCACCAATCAATCCAGTGGCTCCACCCACCAAAACCACGGGTTTATGGCCTGCTAACTGCAGTCGTCGCAAGGCTAATAGCGGCACCAAACTACCAATATGGAGACTGTCCGCCGTTGGATCAAAACCACTATACACAGTTCGCGGAGCATCCAGATGGGCGACAAGTTCATCCCCACTAGTCATCTGAGCTACCAGCCCCCGACGCGTTAATTCGGCTATCACTGCAGCACCTTTTGCGTGCCTCACGGTCGAAGCGCTCCAACACTATTCAAAATGATGGAGAACCTTACCTGAACTAAATGCAAAAACAAGTGGGCACAAGTTCAAAAAAACAACAATTTAGGTTTTATCTGGTCGCAAAATTTGTTATAAATTCGCAAGTTATCGATCAAAACTCAACCCCTACTTAATGACTCATATGACAAACCAAACACCAGACCGTGAAAACCGCAAAATATCACCGTCCAAAGCATTACTAAGCTTACTGCCAAAAAACCATGTACTGGCAGCAGGAACAGTGCTTGCAGGCTTATTAGGCCTGATGTTGCTCGCTCCCGCCGAGCGCGTGCAAGCCAAACGCGTAGCTCACCAGGTCGACCTCGCGTTTAATGCAAACCCTGGCAACACGACACTATTAGGCGACATAAGTACTACGATAGAACCTGATGCCAGCGTTGCTGAAAGCATCGCACACGGTGAACAGACAAGAGCTCCTCAGCAGAAAGCAACTGCATGGATGGAAGAAACCATTAAACCAGGCGACAACTTAACGACTATTTTTAAAAGGCTTTCTTTGACCGCAGGTGATGTTTATCGAGTTGCCAGCGCAGACAAAGAGTTCAAGGCATTATCACGGCTAAAACCTCAGGAAACTCTCGCAGTCGCCCTGGATAGCGATGGCCAGTTGGAGCAGGTGAAATACGCCCGCTCTCAACTTGAGTCCTACCTGTACCAACTTGGACCAGATGGCTTTGAAGCCAGGAGCGAGTTTGCTGAGCCGCAGTTGCTACCAACCTTTGTTGAGGGCGAAATTAAAAGCTCACTATTTCTTGATGCCAGCAAAACCGGCTTGTCCCAAAACAAAATCATGGAGCTCGCACACATTTTTGGCTGGGATATCGACTTTGCCCTCGATATTCGTGGTGGAGACACGTTTAGCGTACTTTACGAAGAGCAATACCTGAACGGCGAGAAGATTGGTAATGGCGACATACTTGCAGCCCGCTTCACTAACCAGGGTGACGCTTATACAGCCGTTCGGTTTTCAGACGATGATGGCATGGCACGTTACTACACACCGGAGGGTCGCCCAATGCGCAAAGCATTTTTACGTGCTCCTCTGGACTTTACCCGCATCAGCTCTAATTTCAACCTGCGCCGCAAACACCCCATCCACAAAAGAGTCCGAGCCCACCGTGGCGTTGATTATGCTGCGCCCCGAGGCACACCAGTGTATGCCGCCGGTAAAGGCCGAGTCACCTCCTCAGGCTATACCAAAGCTAACGGGAACTATGTGGTAGTTAAGCATGGCGGAAAATATATTACTAAATATTTGCACCTGACCCGCCGCAAAGTTAACAGAGGCCAATCCGTGAAGCAGCGGCAGGTGATAGGAACTGTGGGTTCTACGGGTTACGCGACTGGACCCCACCTACACTATGAGTTTTTAGTAAACGGCATTCACCGCAATCCACGCACGGTGAGCCTACCAAAGGCAGAACCTATCCCAGGTGCACTAAAGCAACGTTTTACTAAAGAAACCCAGCCTCTGTTAGTTCAGTTGGAGAACCACACTGAATACCGTATCGCCTCGCTTCAGTGACCAAAGATATTGATAACAGCACGCATAAAGCTGGAAGCAAAGAACTAACCTCAGCCACTTCTCGGCAGTACTATATTGGCCTGATGACCGGCACCAGCATGGATGGTATAGATGCTGTACTGGTGGATTTCTCTAGCGACGATCAACACAAACTAGAACTTATAGCTACCCACTCTCACGCTATACCAGCAGACCTGAGGACCAAACTACTCGAACTCAGCCTCCCTGGTGAAGACACTATTGACTTATTAGGAGATGCTGACGTCCAGTTAGGCGCCTTATTGGCAGATGCGGTAGATAGCTTACTCGCCAATACAACCGTGAAACCTGAGCACGTAACAGCCATTGGCAGTCACGGTCAAACTATACGTCATCGCCCACCGAACAAAAATGATGGGAAGGGAGGCTCATCGTCGTTCACGCTGCAAATTGGTGATCCCAATAAAATTGCAGCCCGCGCCAACATCACCACAGTGGCTGACTTTCGCCGCCGAGACATGGCACTTGGCGGCCACGGTGCACCACTGGTACCCGCCTTTCACAAGGCTTTCTTTCAGCACCCCAAACGCCATCGGGTGATCGTCAACATAGGGGGCATTGCCAACATCACCTGCCTACCAGCAGAAAACATAGTCACTGGCTTCGATACCGGGCCCGGCAACACTTTACTCGATGCCTGGAGCAATCGTCACCTGGGACAGGCCTACGATAATCACGGTCAGTGGGCAGCCCGCCACCGCCACCACCCAAAGTTACTAGAGCAATTAAAAACCAATACTTTTTTCTCGCTCACCCCCCCTAAAAGCACAGGCCGAGAAACGTTTAATCTGAGTTGGCTAGATAGCGAATTAAAAAGCTTCGACCCCATCAATTCAGGCACCGTTCAAGCCACCCTGCTTTCTTTCAGTGCGGAGACGATCGCCGAAGCCATTTTAAACACACAGCACCCCGTAGAGGAGGTCTATATCTGTGGTGGTGGCGCGCTAAACACCGCGTTAATGGCCAAACTAGGCTCCCTGCTAGCACCTGCTCGTGTCAGCACCACGGACGAACTGGGCATGGACCCACAATGGGTCGAAGCTATTGCGTTCGCCTGGCTTGCCCGTCAGACCTTACTGGGTCTACCAGGCAACCTGCCAGAGGTGACGGGAGCCACTAAATTAGAGGTACTGGGCGCTATTTATCCGGTGACACAAAAAAAAGAATAAGCCAGCAACCCGTATTTGATCAGAGCAGACACCCCCATCCAGGCCAGGCCATACCTCCCACTTCAAAACAGGTTTACTATGATTGACTACAGTTAAACTGAAAAAGAAGCCCCACAACCACAGGTAGCGGTTGCATTAGGGTTACGAACTAAAAAACGCGAGCCTTCAAGGCCCTCCTCATAATCCACTTCGGAACCCGCCAGGTACTGGAAGCTCAGAGAATCCACCAGTACCGTAACACCGTCTTTTTCAACCACGGTGTCATCCTCAGCAACTTCTTCGTCAAAGGAGAATCCATATTGAAAACCGGAACAACCGCCACCGGTAACGAATACTCTTAATTTCAGGTCGAGGTTACCCTCTTCCTCCACCAAAGCAGCTACCTTGGTCACGGCACTAGCCGTCACAATTAAGGGCGTAGGAATAAAGGTCTGTGCGGTCGACATAGTCGCCACCTCTCTCAGTAATATCGTGCTTGTCGTTATTATAAACTAGATGGGGCCGGGGAAGTCATATGACAACCCGGCGTAAAATCCTGGGGGGATACCAGCGGCCTTGAGCACCACGACACCTGACGGTTCTCGTCTGTTCGGCTCGCAACCATTAGGCTGAATTCTAGAGGTTAAACCTTATAAGATAGCTACTCAGCTACCTGGGCACCAATAGGAAGAACAACTCTTTGTACTTCACCCGGCTTTTTTTGTACAAAGTTGCCGTTGACCTGAGCACCTCGCTCAACTTCCAGCACATTGTAGTGAACATCTCCATCTACTACTGCATTGGCCGCCAGCTCTATCTGCTGACTTGCGTAAACATCACCAGACACCTTGCCGCTAATAAAGATCACGGGCACACGCAATTCACCATTCACAGAACCAGCGTCGAGAATACGTACCACTGTGTCTTCGCCCTCTTTACCTACGAGATTACCGGTAATTTCACCTTCTACCTCCAGACTCCCCTGGAATAAGATATCACCCTTAATATGAGCACCCTTAGCAACCAGAGTGGTTCCATTTTCACTGACGGTTTTTTTTGCTTTACGAGCCATACAAATCACCCAATAATTTTTTTCGGTTATTTAGACCACACTGAACTTTTATATTTCCAAGTATGCTCACCCTTCATTCCATTCGAAAGTTCTCTTGGCTTTGTATTTGGAGTCCTTAGCACGCCAGGCCACTACTTCAACTTCTTTCGGGTCAAAACCGGATGGCATCTCCAGGCGGCCCTTCAAAAACTTAAAATAGCGGAAAGATAAACGGATCGTTTCGTCATCCACTTCTGAGTCAAGCCCAGACAGCGGGTAACCAATTGACCGGCCTTCTCTTTCACCAAAAACCACAACCTCTACATCTGCCAAGAAGGTGGCTTTCAAGTCTACATTTTGCCGGATCACCAGTTGATAATCATAGAACCCGGTCACATCTGAGGACACAACTTTCCAGTGCTCTATATGCACGCCTTTGACCTTGCTGTCTCGATTAAGCAATAGCCGGTATAAATCCAGTTCTTCTTTCTGAAGCGCCAACTCCTCCTCTGACTCGGCGATCATCAAACGTACCTGTTCGAGGGTCTTCCAGTCGATCTCCGCCGCCAGGAGCCGATTAGCGAGCAGCTGTTCCAGGTGAGTGCTTTTGGTTTGCTCCTCATCCAGCTTACCCAGAAGAGTACGAGAAGAAGCCAGATCTTCGCGTCCGTCCCTTGCCCCGAAGCTATAACCACCAACAAAAATAGCCATACCCAACACCATCAGGGCAATTAAGACCCACAACCAGCGGTTCAATGGGGATCTCTCTTCATTAGAGTCATAGAGCATCAGTTTCAGCTTTTTCAGGGAAGTAAAGCGGGAGAATCGAGGCCAAGAGTTTCGTTAAAACCCATCATAATATTCATGTTCTGTACGGCCTGCCCAGAAGCCCCTTTAACGAGATTGTCTTCCACAACAGTCACTACTACCTTGTTTCGCTGCTGGGGCCGCGTCACCCCAATACGCACTGTGTTGCAACCACGCACGCTACGGGTTTGGGGATACTCCCCAGCCGGCAATACATCCACAAAAGGCTCGTCGCGATAGCGATCTTCAAACAAGGCCTGAATGTCGACTCCACCCTCGTTTAAATTAGCGTAAAGCGTGGAATGGATGCCTCGAATAATCGGCAACAAATGGGGCACAAAAGTGAGTGATACCTCTCCACTAGCCATATCCGCTAAACCCTGCTCAATTTCCGGCAAATGGCGATGTCCCGCTACTCCGTATGCCTTGAAGTTATCACTGGCCTCGGTAAGGAGATTAGGGATGGAAGCCTGACGACCCGCCCCACTCACCCCAGAAGCTGAGTTAGCAACGAGATCATTGGTGTCGATCAAGCCCCCCTCCAACAAGGGCAAAAACCCCAGCAACACGCTAGTTGGATAACAACCGGGGCACGCAATCAACTGGGCATCACGTATCTGTTCGCGGTTAAACTCTGGAAGACCGTAAACCGCCTCAGCCAGGCGTTCCGGGCAGACATGGGTTTGTCCATACCACTGCTCCCATAGAGGCACCGACCGAATACGAAAATCCGCGGACAAATCAATTACTTTGACACCCTGATCGAGCAGATAGGGCACACTGGCCTGAGCGACTCCATGGGGAGTCGCAAAAAACACCACATCACAATTAGCTAGCACTGAGAAATCCGGTTCACTAAACACCAGATCTAAATACCCACGCAAGTTGGGAAAAAGATCTGCTACCGAGCGACCCGCCTCCTGGCGAGAAGTAATTACCGCAATTTCCGTTCGCGGATGCATAAGCAACAAACGCAGCAGTTCCACACCGGTGTACCCGGTACCGCCAACCACACCTACTTTAATCATTACTCACCTAAACCACCCTTGTTACTCGTCACACAGGCATTATAAAAAAACGAACACTTATAATACCTCAGGACGTATACTCGCGGACATTGCTGCGACCCTCGCGGTGCAGAAAACCTGTTAACACCAACACATTTCTTCTGATGCCTCCTATCCTGCCTACCACAATAGACCGTAATTAATCGATGTTCGGCAGACTGTTATCTTTGTTACGCGACAGACCAAAAAACCTGGTAGACAACTTCCGGCTCAGACTCGCCTATGGAGACGCTCTACCGCAGCTGGCATTACTCGGTCTTTTTAGTGGTTTAGTAACGGGAGTCATCGCGGTGCTTTTTCGCCTGGCCGTGGAATTACCGCTGGTCGCCGCACTGCCAAACCACTCTAGCGAAGGCTTTGAATCACTCCCTCCAGAGATGCGTCTACTCCTACCGATCCTCGGCGTTTTTGCAATTATCGCGCTTGGCAAACTGCTTGGTACAGACAAACTTTCAGTTGGGGTCGGCCATGTGATCGAACGTTACCACCAACACCAGGCCAAATTGCCAACGAACAACGCCATCATGCAATTCTTCGGCGGCATACTAGCGCTATTGTCCGGTCACTCAGTAGGCCGAGAAGGTCCGGCAATTCACCTGGTTGCAGCATCGGCAAGCTTACTAGGTCAACGTTTTGGTCTGCCCAACAATAGCTTGAGAACTCTGGTCGGTTGCGGTGTCGCTGCGGCTATTTCTGCCTCATTTAACACACCACTTGCAGGTGTCATTTTCGCCATGGAAGTAGTGTTAATGGAATACACCGTAACCGGTTTTATCCCGATAATTCTTGCAGCAGTTTCTGGTGCTCTGGTCAGCCGTATTACCTTTGACGCTGCTCCCGCATTTGAAATACCTGCTCTACAAATGGCTAGCTTGTTCGAACTCCCCTACCTGGCAGTCTTCGGCATTGCCATCGGGCTTGCTTCTGCATTGATTCTGACCCTACACAGCCAGGTAGCAAAATATGCACAGCGGTCTCAGTGGATTAGCTTGCTGTTGGCCGGCTTGTCAGCAGGAATCATAGGCGCTCTAATCCCTGAGGTGATGGGCGTGGGTTACGACACATTAGAGCTCGCCATGCTTGGCAAGCTGAGCTTTAGCCTGTTACTAACAATCGCCGCCGCTAAACTGTTCCTGTCCACCATATCGATTGCCCTCGGTATTCCTGGCGGGAGTATTGGTCCGGCGCTCGTTATCGGAGCTTGCCTTGGCGGATGCCTGGGTATTGCCGCTAATTTAATCAGTCCTCAGGACACAGCAACACCGGGCTTTTATGCAACGCTGGGGATGGGTGCAACCATGGCCGCTGTGCTGAATGCGCCTTTGGCCGCACTGGTTGCCTTAATGGAGCTCACCTACAACCCAGGTATTTTAATGCCCGCCATGTTTGTCATCGTGGTGGCTACGGTAACTACGCGATTAGTAGCGCGTTTACCCGGTTTATTCTTGATTGGCCGTGATCCTGGCTGGCTCTCATCCCCGGTATACCAAATGTTAAGTCGGGTGGGCGTTACCAGTGTAATGACACAGAATTTTGTCAGTCATAGTCGGCGGCTACCCTGGAACAAGGCTCTCGATGCGCTCGAACAACACCCGGAATGGATAGTGTCGGAAGACCTGGGTGAAGAAAAATATATCATTCGCCCCGCCGACCTGGCTCGTTTTATTGAACAATCAGATACATCGCTCTGGGAAACTGATCAGCCCATCGATCTTCTGGAAATTCCTGGCCAGCGCTGGCGACTGTTTGCGATGCACTCTCAGGCCACACTGCAGGAGGCCTTAACGGTTATTCGCCAGAACAATGGCTACGCCGTTTACGTTACCCAGGACTCCGCGCCTTTGATATCCGAAGTTGCGGGAATTATCACCCGAGATGAAATTGATAACTATTATCAATAAAGTATTTTTATGAAATATAAGATCAACGCCGCCAAAACGCGGGACTGAATAATACCAACAGAGTGAAAATTTCCAGTCGCCCCAACAACATTCCACCGCACAGCACCCATTTAGCGAAAGTATTAATTCCGTCGTAATGCGCCGAGACATCGCCCAGGCCCGGACCAAGGTTATTAAGTGCCGCAGCTGTTGCCGACCACGCAGTAACGTAATCGAGGCCAGAGGCCAATAGCGTTAAAACAATGCCATAAAAAATGGCTAGATAGGCCCCAAAAAATGCCCAAATAGCGTCGGCTACCCGTTCAGACACCCTTCGATCCTTTAATTTCAATGGCACTACTGCATTAGGGTGAATCAAACGATACATTTCCCTAAAACCTTGCCGAGCCATAATTAACATCCGGCCGACCTTTACACCACCACCTGTAGAACCAGCACAAGCCCCAAAAAAAGAAAGAAAAATTAACAGGAACGGTACAAAAGTCGGCCATAGGCTATAGTTGGTGGTAGCAAAACCAGTAGTGGTCATCAGCGATACTAACTGGAAAACTCCATAAAAAAATGCATCTGTAGCGCCGTAAGTCTGAGTCCAGTACAGGTAACAGCAAACGATGAGCGCTCCTACCGCAAGCATGGTCAGATACATGCGCGCTTCCGGATCACTAAAATAGTGTCTTATGCTTAAACGATTCCAGGCTAAAAAGTGCAGACCAAAATTAATCCCTGAAATCACCATAAAAATAACGCAAATAATAGTAATAGCGCTATTATCAAAAAATCCGATGCTCGCATCGTGAGTGGAAAACCCGCCAATTGCTACTGTGGAAAAACTATGCCCGATGGCATCAAACAAGCTCATACCCGCTGCCCAATAACTAAGAGCACAAACAACGGTGAGCGCCAGATAAATTAAAAACAATGCTTTGGCGGTTTCGGTAATACGTGGAGTAAGTTTGTTGTCTTTCACTGGCCCCGGCGTTTCCGCACGATAAAGCTGCATACCTCCGATACCCAGCATGGGCATTATCGCAACTGCTATCACCACGATGCCAATACCCCCCAACCATTGCAGTTGTTGTCGATAGTAGAGGATTGATTTGGGCAGATCGTCAAGCCCCGTGATTACCGTTGAACCAGTAGTCGTTAGCCCGGAAATAGACTCAAATACTGCATTGGTAAAAGATAAATTCAGGGGCTCAACCAGCATTAAAGGGATTGCCCCTACCAGGCCAAGCACCAACCAAAACAATACGGTAACCAAAAACCCGTCGCGGGTACGCAAGTCTGCCTGCCTGCGGCAGTAGGGTAACCAAACCGTCATACCAACAGAGAAAGTGATAGCAAACGCGAGAAAAAATGCCCCCTGGGTTCCCTCACTATAGTAACTCGCTACCGCTATTGGAGGCAGTAGGCTAGCACTGAACAACATCAACAGAAGACCGAGGATGCGTGCGATAATCGCGAATTGCATTAGAAGAAAGTAAACCCCACCTGAAACAGCTTTTCCACGTCCCGGGTATAGCGCTTGTCAATAATGAAAACGATAACGTGATCATCGCTTTCTATCACCGTATCGTGATGGGCAATAATCACTTCGTTATCACGCACTAATGCAGCGATGCTGGTACCGGGGGGCAATTTGATCTCGTCAATGGCACGACCTACCACTTTGGAGCTTTTACGGTCACCGTGAGCGACGACCTCGAGCGCTTCGGCTACTCCGCGACGAAGTGAATGGGCACTGACGGTATCCGCCTTGCGAACATGGGACAGTAATATACTGGTGGTCGCCTGCTGGGGAGAAATGGCAATATCAATCTCACTGCCCTGCATTAAATCGACGTAGACCGGATTACCGATTAAAGTCATTACCTTGCGCGCCCCAAGCCGCTTGGCAAGGATGGATGACATAATATTAGCTTTATCGTCATTGGTAACTGCCAGAAAAACATCGGTTTTATCAATATTTTCTTCCAGCAGCAATTCCCGGTCGTCCGCTCGCCCGGTGAGCACAACTGTACGATCCAGGTGCTCGGCCAGATATTCTCCTCGCTCACGGGAATATTCAATGATTTTCACGTTGTATCGATGCTCCAACACATGGGCCAGGCGATAACCAATATTGCCGCCGCCGGCAATAATAATATGGCGATAAACCGCTTCTGCTCGACCCAGTTCAGCCATGACGGAACGGATATTTTTAGCTGCGGCAATAAAAAACACCTCATCCCCTTCCTCGATAACGGTGTCACCTTCGGGAACCAGCGAGCGATCCTGCCGGTAAAGAGCTGCTGCGCGGGCATCCACGTCCGGCATATGCTCACGCAATTCACGCAATTCGTGCCCGACTAATGGCCCTCCCTGTTCGGCACGAACCGCCACCAACTGCACCTTGCCATTGGCAAAATCGAGAACCTGCAAGGCACCAGGCCTTTGAATTAACTGGTGAATATAATCAGTGATCACCTGCTCTGGGGTGATGAGCACATCGACAGGGCAACCTTCACCTCCGAACAATCGCTCACGATATTTGGGTTCCACATAACTCGTGGCACGCACTCGCGCTATTTTTGTAGGCGTTTTGAACAGGGAGTGGGCAACCTGGCAGGCCATCATGTTGACTTCATCACTATCGGTCACAGCTACCAACATGTCGGCATCTTCAATACCTGCGGCCACTAAAACATCAGGGTAAGAGCCCATACCGGGCACGGTACGAATATCCAGGCGATCCTGAAGCTCGCGCAAACATTCTTCGTCTGGGTCGATTAAAGTAATGTCGTTAGCTTCTCGCGCAAGGTTTTCCGCCAGGGTTCCCCCTACTTGTCCCGCTCCGACAATCACAATTTTCATTAAGCGCGTTTACTCCAGCAAGAGTTATTGTTTTTCGAGCAAAGCGTAGTAGAAACCATCGTGACCACCCACGCGGGGGAGCAATTGTTGGCCTACATGACCAGTAGCGAGACCAGGTTTCAATTTCCCTTCAAAGACTACTGGCAGCAAACTCGCATCACTACGGGACTGAACAAACTCCGACACCACCCGATCATTTTCATCGCTGAGTACCGAACATGTCGCGTACAACAATATCCCGCCGGATGCGAGCGTCGGCCACAATTGCTCTAACAAAGTAGCCTGCACTACAACTAGCTTAGCAATATCGGCAGGCTTACGCAGTACTTTGATGTCTGGGTGACGGCGTATCACCCCGCTTGCCGAGCACGGTGTATCAAGCAAAATACGTTCAAAGGGAGTTCCATCCCACCACTGATCCGGCTTAGCCGCGTCGGCGCAAAGGGTACGAGCCGAAAGTCCCAGCCGCACAAGGTTGCCCTCAACCTTGTGCAAGCGTTCGGCATCTAACTCCAGGGCAACAAGTTCTCGAATTTCAGGCTGATATTCAAGTAAATGGCATGCCTTTCCCCCAGGGGCACTACAGGCATCTAGCACCCGCTGCCCAGGGGCGGGATCCAGTAGCTGCGCACAGAGTTGCGCAGCTTCGTCCTGGACACTCACCAAACCTACCTCAAACCCGGGCAAAGCAACTACCTGCTGCGGGGCATCTAGCTGTATCCCCACCTCACTAAAACTCGTAGGACTCGCTGCAATACCCGCCTTAACCAGCTTTAGCAGATAGTCATCTCGCCGACAGCGCAACTGGTTTACGCGCAAAGTCATCGGGGCTCGACTGTTGTTAGCCTCGACAATAGCCTCTAGCTGATCGGGCCAACTCTCCCTGATTGCCGAAAGCAGCCAATCCGGATGGGCACTCCAGTACACATTGCAATCCTTAAACAAATCTTCGAAGGTATCCTGCTCCCTTTGGTACCGACGCAAAATGGCGTTCACCATGCCTTTTGCCCACCCTTTACCCAGAGTCTGACAAGCAGCAACCGTTTCGTTAATAGCCGCATGGGGTGGAATTCGCATAGCAGTCAGCTGATACAGCGCACAGGCCAGTAGAGCGTGAAGATCGGCATCCTTAGGCTTTAAAGGTTTATCGAGCAGGTGGTTAAGCACCACCTCGAACCGAGGATACCAACGCAAAGTACCGTAACAGAGTTCGCGCAGTAAGGCCTGGTCGCGCACCAACACCTGCGCATCTTCGCGGTCCAGCACGCTATCCAACGAACGGCCCTGGACAACGACCTGGAAAACGATAGCAGCCGCAGTTGCGCGAACACTCATAAACTATGGAGCGGCATCGAATTGAAGTCCTGGGGAAAACAAAGCGGCGCGACTCTTCAGCACCTCGCCAACAGGCAGGCGTTTACGGCCAGCCAGCTGCAATTCATCAATGCGGTAAACACCTTTCCCACAAGCTACTAGAATACCCTGCTCACTAACCGAAATAATGCTACCGGCAGGTCTATTTTCAGTCTGCTGCCCGGGGCCACCCAAATCATTCAAAGATATTCCCGACCAGATGCGAACCCGCTGCCCACCGATCACGCTATACGCTACCGGGAAAAGGTTAAATGCTCGGACCTTCCGATCTATTTCCACCGCACTTAATATCCAGTCTATGGCTCCTTCCTTTTTAGTCAGTTTCGGTGCGTAGGTGACCTGATCGTTATTCTGAACATCGGCCTTAATGCCATCCTGCACCATTTTGTCGATGGTCTGTAATAACAACTGGGGACCAAGTTGCACAAGTTTGTCGTGCAGACTACCGCCGGTTTCATTACTGGCGATGGGGCAAGTGGTAGTCGCTAGCATCGGCCCGGTATCCAGACCCTCTTCCATTTGCATAATCGTGATACCACTGACTTCGTCACCGAATTCAATAGCGCGCTGAATCGGTGCAGCTCCTCGCCAACGAGGAAGGAGGGAAGCGTGTACATTGATACAACCAAGGCGGGGGATTGTTAACACCGCTGGCGGCAAAATCAAGCCGTAGGCAACCACCACCATCAAGTCTGGCCTGAGTTCAGATAATGCTAATTGATCGGTGGATTTTTTCAGCGTTACTGGTTGAAAGACAGGAACTTTATATTCGCTCGCTAGCGCTTTCACGGGACCTGGCAAGCACTTTTTGCCTCGCCCAGCGGGGCGATCGGGCTGAGTAAACACGCCAACAAGGGCATACGGAGCATCTAATAAAGCCTGCAAATGTTCTGCAGCAAACTCTGGGGTACCCGCAAAAATAATACGTAGATCTTGCAAGTTAGGCGAAGGTGGCATCAAGTTGTCGGCTTTTTTTTCAGACTAATTGCTTATGGGTTTTTTCGAGCTTCTTGCGAATCCGCAGTCGTTTTATCGGCGAGAGGTAATCCACGAACAATTTACCATTAAGGTGGTCGAGCTCGTGCTGAATACACACCGCCATTAATCCACCCGGCTCAATCTCAAAGGCCTCCCCGTGCTCATTTAAGGCTCTAACTCGAATGTGCCCAGGCCGGGTAACCGCTTCGGAAAAACCGGGCACCGACAGGCAGCCCTCGTCGTGCTCTAGCACCGTATCATCTAGCACTTCTATTTCCGGATTAATAAAAACGTGAGGGTGACTGCAACTTTCAGAGACATCCATCACCACAATACGCCGATGAATGTTCACCTGGGTTGCCGCTAAACCCACGCCAGGATGTGTAGACCGCATGGAAAAACAAAACTTTCTAATTGATGTGGTCCATCAAGTTCTTTTAACATTGAACTGATAGTTATTTTTGATTTATTCATTGTACTGCTACCCCCTATGTTTAACATTAAATAGCTACAATGATTCTATTGCTGTGTAAATATATTTTGTAAATATTACATTATTGCCTGAATTGCCTCTTTTGGACTTTGAACGATGTAGATAATTAGTTTTTTTTCTGAAAATTGACTTTATACTCT
>JAUUYV010000099.1 GCA_030590275.1 Porticoccaceae bacterium | reverse complement strand
ATTTTGGACTTCGCTTCGGAGGGCGATTATTTTCGAGCCAACGCATACCCACTTCAATACCCGGGTGATGTTCACGATAACTATCGTAGCGCTCCATCTGTGCCTTCAAAGGGTCGAGACTATCGGAAGAATCAGCCAGGAACGGTAGTTCATCAACGGAAATGGCATGCAGGCGTGCAAAAAACTCCCCAGTTTGAGCGGCGAAACCCGCCCGAGCCACGTCATAGGCCGGATCGCTTAACAAGGTTTTGGGTAAGGTTTCACCCCCAATACAGGCCACCACAAAACCACGATCAAGACCATCTACTTCTTCCAGTTCAAAAATGGGTTCCGGGATGGCCAGTCCGTGCTTATGCACTACCTGATGAATACGATATTGGTCATGGGGCGGTAAAAAAGGCGACACTGGCGAGCGATAGGTTTCCTGACGTAGCACCAGTCGCCGCGTCGCGGTGCCATCGACCAGATCGAATAACAGCGTACGATTAGATGCGCCTAGAGTAGCTAGCTCCACGTTGGAAATACTCGCATCACTACCAAAACGACGACGCACTGCATCCCCCAGCCGAGCAATAATGCCTTCGAGGGGATCGGAAACTGAAACAGCTACAGACATGGGTCGATAATATTCCAGGCTTAACTAGAGGGGATAACCCACTGGCTTTTCATCATCCAGAAAATCGATATATTCGGTAATACCAATCCCCTCCCGACCGTCATCCCAACGCCACTGGGTAAAGCCTTCCGCAATGCGACACCCCAGGGTTTGATCACCGATCTGCCGACGATTGCGCAAGGGCGCCAGGGTAATGACCTCCCCGGTAATCCTCACCGCACGCTTATTGGTGCGCACTCCGATGGTTACCGAAGCGGGATCCATCGCCTTCGTCCATTCGGTCATCACATCTATATCAATAACCTCTTCGTAATCCCCGTCAAACAGTAATACACCTTTACGATGCACCACATTTTGGCGGTCGGTACGCTTCAACACCATAAAGCCACGATCTGGTCCAAAATTGGCAATGAACAAGCGGTAAAAATTAATATTGGTCCAATACCTCGGTCCCCAGGAGTGATCCCGCCAACCAAAACCATCGATATCCCAACTCTCGTCACCTACCCGCAGACTCCCCTCGGTGCGGGTATGCTGGTTGAAGTGCCCCAGAGAGAAATCTCGGCCGTACATGGTCTCCTGACCCGGCTCCATGGGCTCGCCACCGTGCATGGGAGACACCCCGGTATGCTTGAACACCACTTCGCCGTCAACGCGAGCGGCCGTTTTGAAGAGTTTGGAAGAAGTTCGCAGGATCTCAGGATCATCCAGTACCATCAACTCACCCTGATAGTGCATATTCACGGCCTTAAACGGCTCGACTACCTGATAATCAAGCCCTCCTGCGGAGTGCTTGTCATTGGTGTCGATCTCGGGACGTAGGAATTGGCAGGCAATTCGACCATCCGGCAAATACATACACACTGACAACTCGGCGTGGCCCTCGTTAACCCGATTTCCCAGGCGCATCCAGCCACCGAGTTTGACAAGCGGATCCCAGCCATTGGAATACACGCTTTCATTGAAGTTGATTTCCTTACCTGGCGTATGACCATACTCGTCTTCATGGTCAAGTCTGAATGCTTCCATCAGTGTATTCCTCATTTACTACTTGAAGTCTTATTCACGCGTTTAGATGCAGGGCACTCATAACATTCACCCTCAGCATTGAGCCTCTGTTCGCTGTGACGGCCCTGTTAGTACGGGCAAACGGCCACGAACTATAACCGATCCAGGCGGGCAGGCAAACGCGAACCAAAGCATCGCTGTGGCCCGCTAGCCATCTGGCTTGCTCGTTAGCTGAATCGTCAACTCACTAGCGATAGTTAGCCTCTGTAAAGAAAATATTGACAAAGGGTAGCTTTTTGCAAGCTGTTTACTCAAAATAGCGCCTGATCGCCCAGCCGATAGTTCGTTTGTGGCGCAACTGCGCCGAGTCTTTGTCCGCTTAACACGAGCCGCACTAATATAAAACGGGGTTGAAAACCGCAATTCCATAGCTTGCGGCAACAATAGCTATTGGGTGGCAAAGCTAGACAACTATGGGATAGGTTTTTCGTTACATTTAGTCGGGTGTTTGTAGTACCCGTTCATGTTCGTATGCAAGGAGATTAACGCGTGGATATTTTTGACTTAACAGGAAAAGTGGCCATTATTACCGGTGGAAACGGCGGTCTCGGACTTGGCATAGCAAAAGGACTGGCCAAGGCAGGAGCATCGGTTGCAGTTGTGGGGCGAAACCAGGAAAAACTGGATAAAGCCGAAGCTGAACTCAAAGCCGAAGGCTACAATGCACTTGCCATAAAAGCCGATGTATCCGTAGAAGATGATGTTAATCGCATGGTCAAGGAGACTGTCGATCACTTCGGAAAAATAGATATTCTCTTCAACAACGCAGCCATTAGCTGGGGCGTGAAACCCGAAGAAATGACGCTGGAAACATGGAATCAGTTTATCGCTGTCAACCTGACCTCCTGCTTCCTGTGCTCAAAAGCCTGTCACCCAGAAATGGTCAAAGCCGGTGGCGGCAAGATCATTAACGTTAGCTCCATCATTACCCAACTCGGCTTTGGCCGACTTAGCCATTATGCGGCAGCCAAAGGCGGTATGGATCACATGTCCCAAAGCCTGGCTCAAGCCTGGGGTGGCGACAATATTCAGGTTAACGTGATCCTGCCCGGCCTGGTCGACACCGAAATGATGCCCTGCTCCGGCCCCAACCACCGCGGTGGCATTATCGATTACGCCATAAAAAAATCTGCTGTTAACCGTTATGGTATCCCTGCCGACTTTGAAGGTCTGTCAGTCTTGCTGGCAAGCCAGGCATCAAACTTTATCACCGGTGCCATTATTGTTGCCGATGGTGGTCTGAGTCTGGCCATATAGCTTAACAACCAATAAAAATAATCGGGGGCCTCTCCCATGCTAGATAGTTTGGACTTGAGCGGAAAAGTAGCGGTTATCACCGGCGGAAACGGTGGGCTAGGCCTCGGCATTGCCAGGGGTCTGGCAAAAGCCGGCGCCGCAGTTGCCATCGTCGGCCGCAACGAGAATAAGCTGGAGACAGCCCGCAAGGAACTAGAAGCCATGGGCGCAAAAGTCCTGGCAGTGCAGGCCGACGTATCCGTGGAGGATGACGTTAACCGAATGGTAAGAGAAACCGTCGACCATTTTGGTCGTCTCGATATTCTTTTTAATAATGCCGCGATCAGCTGGGGCGTAAGGCCCGAAGAAATGTCGCTAGAATTGTGGAACCAGTTTATGGCGGTGGATCTGACCTCTGTATTCTTGTGCTCCAAAGCCTGCTACCCCGAAATGGTGAAAGTAGGTGGCGGTAAAATCATCAATATTGGCTCCGCTATTACCAAGAAGGGCTTTGGCAAACTGGTACATTACGCTGCGGCCAAAGGTGGCATGGATCATATGACTCAAAGCCTGTGTCGCGCCTGGGGACCTGATAATATTCAGGTTAATGCTATATTACCTGGCCTGGTTCATACCGAAATGATGCCCTGTGAAGGACCTGACCACCGCGGCCCGATTATCGATTACATTGTTAAAAAGTCTGCCTGCAACCGTTACGGTCTACCGGAAGATTTTGAGGGCTTGTCAATCCTTCTTTCCAGCAGAGCCTCTGACTTTATTACCGGCGCCATTATTGTCGCGGACGGCGGCCTAAGCCTGGGCATTTAAATCTAACTCGACTTATAAAATGGGAAGCACCGAAATGCTCGATATGTTTGATCTAAGCGGCAAAGTTGCCATTATCACTGGTGGTAACGGTGGGCTGGGGCTGGGTATTGCCAAAGGCCTGGCGAGTGCTGGCGCATCAGTCGCGGTCGTCGGTCGCAAACAGGAAAAGCTGGATAAAGCCGCTGCGGAATTAGAGTCCATGGGTGCCAATGTCCTGGCCATTAAGGCTGACGTATCAGTAGAGGAAGACGTCAATCGGATGGTGAAAGAAACCGTTGACCGCTTTGGTCGCGTAGACATTCTGTTTAACAACGCTGCGATTAGTTTTGGCATAAGCCCGGAAGACACGACTCTTGAGCAATGGAACAACTTTATTGCCGTTAACCTGACCTCCGCTTTTTTATGCTCTAAAGCCTGTTACCCCGAAATGGTGAAAGTGGGTGGCGGCAAAATCATTAATATCAGCTCGATCATTACCCAGGCCGGTCATCCAAAACTGGTACATTACTCTGCCGCAAAAGGTGGCATGGATCATATGACCCAAAGTCTGTGTCGGGCCTGGGGTCCGGACAACATTCAGGTCAATGTGGTGCTGCCAGGATTGGTAGATACCGAAATGATGCCCTGCACCGGCCCCAATGCACGCACCCGAGCGGTAGAATACGCCGTAAAAAAATCGGCGGTAAAACGCTACGGCATACCGGCAGACTTCCAGGGTATTTCAATACTGCTGGCCAGCCCCGCTTCAGACTTTATTACCGGTGCCATGATAGTAGTTGATGGCGGGATGTCATTGGCTATCTAAGGCTGTTTGTTTAATATTGGCTACCTAAGCTTTGGAGCTTAAGCCAGTTTTTAGAATACCTCCCAGCCTCGACAGCAATAAGTCGGGGCTTTTTTCTGGTTAAGTCGGTTTTCTGGTTAATCAGATTCGGCCTGCTCACCAAACCGGCTTATCCAATTTAGCCAAAACGCGAGCCACAACACCCTGGAACCTCTTATTCCAGACCGAGCAAACAAACACTGTGACAAGCACGTACAAATGTTGTAAAACAAAAAATATAAGCCACTATACATAACAAAGGAGAATCACGATGGACGTTGGACTTTCAGTTATTTTTCAAGGCCTGGATCAATCGATTACCGATAAACAGGTCTACGACAACGATTTAAAACTGGGCTCTATGGCCGAGGAGTTAGGTTTCCAGTCGATATGGGGTGTCGAGCACCACTTCACCGATTACACCATGTGTCCAGACGTCACCCAGTTTCTCTCCTACTGGGCTGGGCGCAACCCCAACTTAGGCCTGGGTTCCATGGTTATCGTGCTGCCCTGGCACGATCCTATTCGGGTTGCGGAAGAAATCACCATGCTCGACAACATGTCCGATGGCCGAATGATTCTTGGTATTGGACGGGGTCTTGGCAGAGTCGAATTTGAAGGTTTTGGCCGCGATATGAATACCGCACGCGAGTACTTTACCGAAGCCGCAGACATGATACTGGAAGGACTGGAATCTGGATTCTGTGAATACGATGGCGACCACATTAAACAGGCAAGACGGGAGTTGCGGCCCCGCCCATTCAAAACTTTTCGCGGACGCACTTACGCGGCGGCGGTATCACCGGAATCCTCACAAATCATGGCCCGGCTCGGCGCTGGCATTCTTATTATCCCGCAAAAGCCCTGGGAGCACGTGGATAAGGAGTTAGCTTCCTATCGCGCAACCTTCGTCGAGGTTAACGGGTTTGAAGCACCACCCCCAATTCTAGCGGGCTGGACCTATTGCCACGAAAATGCTGATAAAGCTGAGGAACTGGCTCTAGAATACATCGGCAACTATTATCATTCGGTTATCGACCACTACGAAATGGCAGGGCAACACCTGAAAAAAACCAAAGGTTACGAAGCCTACGGCGCTATGCAGGACCACGTTAATGAAAACATAGAAGACGTGGTCAAATTCTTTATGAGTCTCCAAGTTTGGGGCACCCCGGAAAAATGCTTTGAAACCATCAAAAACTTTACTGGCCGTACCGGTGCCGAGGCTTACAACGGAATTTTCAACTATGGCAAGATGCCCTTTGCAGAAGCCGAGAAAAGCCTACGTCTATTTGCCAAAGAAGTTATACCGGAATTGCACAAATTACCGGGAAGACCTTTGCTAAATCGGGATGCCAGCGAAAACACCGCAGCGGCCAGCTAAATAACAGCCGCTTACATTTTAAAACCGAATTAACACATGACTCTCTAGTTAATTCGGTTTTAAAAGGTCTGATCAACTAGAAACTCGAAACAACAACCAGGTGATAGCGCCAAACAAGCCCTGCCGCTATCACTTCGCTTTGCGAACCCGGCCCGCTGGTTTAGAGCCGCCCTTCCCACCACGCTTGCTCTTCCCAGAGCCCGTCTTTTTTTTGGTCGAAATTTTCTTTTTCGTCGAAGCCTTCCCTGGGGTTTTTGAGCCTGATTTTTTTGCGTATTTTTTTGCGCCAGCCTTCTTGCTTTTGTCCCCTGCGCGCGCCCTCCCTTTTACCCCGTCCTCGCCGCGTCCTGCCTGCGCCACTTCCCGAGTGGATGTCCTGGAGCCTGTCCGACGTTTCCCATTCGACGCTTCCATAAGCTCAAAATCTATTTTGCGCTCATCGAGATCGACTCGAGCCACCTTCACCTGCAAACGATCACCCAGCCGAAACACCCGCCGGGTACGCTCACCCACCAGGCGGTGATGGGCGGGTTCGTGGTGATAATAATCCTTTGGCAGGCCGGTGATATGCACCAAGCCGTCAATATAAAGTCCTTCCAGCTCAACGAAGAGACCAAAGCCCGTGACACCAGTTACGATCCCGGCAAAGTCATCACCGATATGGTCGAGCAAATATTCACACTTAAGCCAGTTCACCACGCTGCGAGTGGCATCATCGGCACGGCGTTCCGTCATTGAGCAGTGCACCCCGCCTTCGACCATATTCACCGCGTCGTAAGGGTAGCT
>JAUUYV010000261.1 GCA_030590275.1 Porticoccaceae bacterium | reverse complement strand
GGTTTTACCGACATGCAGGCGCTAAATCGTAGCGGCGAGCTCGATACTTTGCTGGCGACAGCGGGTTGATAATGGTTCAAGTTGTATTGCTGGTCTTTTATTACTGGCAGTGTATGAACAAAATTTATAAATAGTTGAGTTAGATAGTCTAAGGGGCGAATTGATGAGTGAAGAACAACAAGGTAGTGATGCCAGTAATAACGATCTTGATGGCGCTAGCGCGAAAGGTCCCCAGTTAGCCATCAAACGCCTTTTTATTAAAGATTTATCTTTTGAAGCTCCCCTGGGTGCAGAGGGTTTTAATCGCCAGGCGCAACCTACAGTGAATCAGGATATTGGTACGGGAGTTACCAAGATCGATGAGCAGCACTATGAGGTTGTATTACATTTGACCGTTGCGGTTAAGGATGGGGAGAGCACCTTATACATGGTTGAATTGCAGCAAGCCGGGGTTTTTATGGTAAGCGGTCTGGAGCAAACCATGCTTGCTCAGGTGCTTAATACACACTGCCCGACTGTGCTCTTTCCCTATGCTCGGGCAGTGGTGGATGATATGGCGGTGAAAGGTGGCTTCCCGCCCTTGATGTTGCCCCCGGTGAACTTCGAGATCTTATTTCAGCAGGCCTTAGCTAAGCGAGCGGCCTCTGCTGAGGCACAGACACAGACACAACCTTCTGCGGATCAACCGCACTAAGTTTTCTGCAGCCTTAGATTTCCATGGGGTCTGCGTGTTGCGTCATTAAGGGCGAGTGATGAAGAGTAAGTGACGTCGGCGGAAAGCAGAGGTGGGTCTTCTCGCCTTCTATTTTGAGGGTTCTTTTTTTACTATTTTCTAGTGTTTTAATCACCCTGGTATCAGGCGTTTTCCATGCGTTTTCCATGCGTTTTCCAGGCCTTATTCGGTGCCAGATAAGTTGGGTTCGCGCTGGTCTGGTTTTCTGTTATCAGGGATATTAAGTTCATGTATTTTTCGCGTTAGCGTATTTCGTCCCCAGCCCAGGAGTTCTGCAGCATCTCGTTTGCGCCCGGCGGTATGCTGTAGAGCAGTCTCAATAGCGGCTCGTTCGAACATGGGTGTGGCGCTTGCTAGTACGTTCTTTTTGCCTGCTTCTAATTGTTGGGCGAGCCAGTGTCTAAGGGCTTTCTCCCAGTTTTCGACGCTTTCGCTCCTGGTTTCGACAAGGTCGAGTAACTCCGGCGGTAAATCCTGCTTCAAGACCTCTCGACCCGCTGCCATGACAGTTAGCCATCGGCAAGTGTTTTCTATTTGGCGTACGTTACCGGGCCAGGGCAAAGTGCAAAGATATGCTTCAGCTTCTGGCGACAGTGTTTTGGGCTCCACCTGCAGCTCTTTAGCTGATTGCTTTAAAAAATGCCTGATGAGCTCAGGTATATCCTCTTTGCGGTCTTGAAGGCGAGGTAAGTGGATGCGAATGACATTGAGGCGATGGTAGAGGTCTTCTCGAAAATGCCGTTTTTCTACCAGGTCTTCCAGGTTTTGATGCGTCGCTGCAATGATACGTACATCCACTTTAACGGGAGCGTGTCCGCCAACCCGATAGAATTCTTTGTCGGCGAGTACGCGAAGTAGGCGGGTTTGGGCTTCGGCTGGCATGTCACCAATTTCGTCGAGGAATAAAGTGCCGCCATCTGATTGTTCAAAGCGTCCGATTCGGCGCTGTGCCGCTCCAGTAAATGCGCCCTTTTCGTGGCCAAAGAGCTCTGATTCGATTAAATCATGGGGGATAGCTGCCATGTTAAGGGCGATAAAAGGCTGGTCTTTACGAGGGCTGTGCTGGTGCAGTGCCCGAGCAACCAATTCCTTTCCGGTGCCGGATTCGCCGTTGATCATAACGGTGATGTTTGAATGGGAAAGGCGGCCAATTGCGCGAAACACTTCCTGCATAGCGGGGGCTTCGCCGATGATTTCCCGCGAGACTTTAGCTTGAGTGTCCTCAGGCACCACCAATTTTTCGTGTGCGTATTCAATGGCCCGGCGTGCGACGGATACCAGTTCGTCGGTATCAAAGGGTTTGGGGAGATATTCGAAGGCTCCTCCCTGGTAGGCAGAGACTGCACTGTCCAGGTCGGAATGGGCCGTAGTAATGATGACCGGCAAGCCTGGTTTGTCGCGATGTAAGTGATTCAGTAATTCAAGGCCGTCAATCCCCGGCATGCGAATATCGCTGATAATAATATCTGGGGAGCTCTGGTCCAGTTGCGAGAGCAGTCTTTGTGCATTTTCAAAGCTGGTCACGGCTATTCCTGCTTTTTCAAGGGCGCGCTCCATGACCCAGCGGATGGATTTATCGTCGTCAACAATCCAGGTTGTTGGTTTCATTACTAAAGTCCTTAGTGGTTAGCTTGCCCTGTTGGCTCCGAGCGAATAGGTAAATAAACTGAAAATTGCGTGCGGCCTGGTTCGCTTTCGCACTCAATCAGTCCGCCGTGCATATGAATAGCAGATTGGGCGATGGGCAGGCCCAGGCCCGAGCCCTCCGCTCGACCACTTATCATCGGAAAAAAAATGCGATCACTAATGTCTTCCGAGACTCCTGGCCCGTTATCGATAACATCGAGACGACAAACTGCCCGGTGCTGAGTGTTGCCGATGGTAAAATGATTAACAATACGGGTCCGCAAGATGATCTGCTTATTGTCAACGGAGCTGCTTTCAAGGGCCTGCATGGCATTTCGTACCAGGTTCAGAACCGCCTGAATCAATTTGCCACGGTCGCCATTAAGTTCGGGAATACTGGGGTCGTATTCCTTGATGATCTCCACTGCGCCACCTGCTTCTGCCCGCACCAGAGCCGCGACCCGTTCGGTAACCTCGTGAATATTGACCGGAGCCAATTTGGCGGGTGTTGAAGGACCAATTAGTTTATCCACCAACTGCCGTAAACGGTCGGCTTCGTTAATAATAATGTCCGTATATTCGCGCAAATCTGCGCGCTCTAGTTCCTGAGATAATAATTGCGAAGCTCCGCGAATGCCTCCCAGAGGGTTTTTGATTTCATGAGCTAGTCCTCTGATCAGGTTGCGAGAGGTTTCGTTTGCGGTATGCAGGGCTCTCTCGCGATCTATCCGTAAGCTACGGTCCATAGCTTGCATCTCTATCAACAGGGTCGACCTACCAGCTTCGATCATTGGTGTCACGGTGTAGTTAATAGTGGTCTCTCGGTTATCGGGTAGTAGCAGTTTTACCATGCGCTCGGTATAGGGGTGGTTATCTGTTAGCGCCTGTTTTAGTACGGTGTGACGGCTATCTGCCTGTGCGAAAAATTCTACGAAGTTGGAGCCTATAATTCGGCTGGCGCTGACTTCCAGCAGGTTTTCAGCGGCATTATTTAGGTAGATCGGTTTGTGTTGTGCATCGAGCAGCACGATTGCTGTTTTGAGGTTACTGAGAAGAGGATGATCCAGTAATAGCGCTTCGTTACGATTAGCCGGGATAGCAGCATTTTTTGCTCTGGTTTTGTAGGCCTTGTCCCCGGAGGAATCCGATCGTGACATCAGTTGTTCCATTTGTGCTTGCTATTTTCGAATTAGCAGGCTTATAAGTGGTTTGATAGCTCTAAGAGGAAGAGCAATTTGTGGGCCAGATATAACCATATTGCATATAAAAGCGTCAGAAGCGCTCAAAACCACGCATGAACGGCTTCATGTGAGGGTGAGTATAGCGGTATCCCGGCAGCGCCTCACTAATATGGTGCGCGGTTGCCAGCAGTGTGGTGTATAAGGACTTACGCCCGGACCCTGACTGCCGC
>JAUUYV010000070.1 GCA_030590275.1 Porticoccaceae bacterium | reverse complement strand
CGTGCATCGAAGCTTTGGAGGAAACCGGCGCTGGCCATTTGGCGCAGCGGCCATTACGTGCTTTGTCGGGCGGAGAAACTCAACGTGTGTTATTAGCCCGCGCACTGCTGAGAAAACCCGACCTTCTGGTGCTGGATGAACCGGTGCAGGGTGTCGATGTCACCGGGCAGGAAGTGCTGTACCAGCTAATCAGCGATATTCGCACCCATTTGCATTGCTCTATTTTGATGGTCTCCCACGATTTACACCTGGTGATGGCAGCAACCGACGAGGTGGTGTGCCTGAATCGCCATATCTGCTGTCAGGGTAGCCCGCAACAAGTTTCTGTTGATCCGGCTTTTGTCGAACTGTTTGGTTCGCGACAGGCACTGTATACCCACCATCACGATCATAGCCACGATTGAGAGGGCAGGGCGGATGAATCTTGAATTTCTGTATTTCGCACTGGCTGCCGGGCTCGGCATAGCTGCGGTAGCAGGGCCATTGGGCTCGCTAATGGTATGGCAGCGTATGGCTTATTTTGGCGACACTCTGGCCCATGGTGCCTTGCTGGGCGTGGCAATTGGCTTGTGGTTTTCATTCAGCAACGACCTTGCAGTATTGCTGACCTGCCTGGTACTGGCGGGAACATTAATTGGCTTGCAGGAACTCCATTTGCTCGCGACGGACACGCTGCTGGGTATTTTATCGCACACGGCCCTGGCTTTAGGCCTGGTCGCTATTGCCTTAATCCCCGATGCTCGGGTGAATATGGAGGGATTACTGTTCGGTGATTTGTTGGCAATAACCCGCGCCGAGCTGATCGCTATCTGGTTGATGGCCGGTGTTGTACTGCTGTTATTGTGGCGCTTATGGGATCCTCTGGTCGCGGTTACCGTGCACGAAGATCTGGCGCAGGTTGAAGGCATTCCCGTGTTGCGGGTTAAAACCCTGCAAAAACTTATGCTGGCTGCAGTCGTGGCCATCGGCATGAAGGTCGCCGGGGTACTGCTAATTACTGCACTTTTAATTATCCCCGCCGCCAGCGCTCGACGCTTTTCCAACAGCCCCGAGCAAATGGCCATTATTGGGAGCGTGATAGCCGCTATCGCGGTGTTGCTGGGCTTATCGGCCTCGTGGTTTTTAGACACACCAGCGGGGCCGTCGATTGTCGTTGGGGGAGGGTGCCTGTTTGGCTTATCGTCGCTTTGGCCAAAACGAGCCGGTGCCTAGCAGGTTGTTTTTGATGCAGCGGCGGCCACACAACCCGGTTTCAACAGCCTGCTAAACATTCTTCCCCGGGACCACCAGGGTTTCGGCCATGCCATCAAGTAAGCGAGTCATATCATCGAGGCTCTCGGCAAAACCGACCAAAATAATCTGCTCGACCCCGAGATCGGCAAAGCGCTTGATCGTATCGAGATCACAATTGGAGTCGTAAGGGGAAATGGCAATCTCTACATCTGCCAGGGTGCGGCCATAGTCCCCAAGCATTTGTGAGAGCTTTTCTAAGCGTTCCGGCAAGGTTTCTGGCGTCAGCCGGTAACCCATCCATCCCTGACCGAATTCAGCCACTCTCCGCAGGGCCGGATTACTTTCGCCACCAAAAAAGATAGGCGGGTGGGGCTTTTGGATGGGCTTCGGCCCCTGCACACAGGGGGGCAGGGTGTAAAACTCACCTTCGAAGCTAGACACCTCATCACACCACAGGCTTTTAATCACATTCAGGTAGTCATGGGCCCGCTTACCGCGGTGCTCAAAAGGCACACCCAGAGCCTCATATTCTTCGGCAGACCAACCGACACCCACCCCCAGAATTGCTCGCCCATTGGAAAGGACATCCACATCCGCTGCCTGTTTGGCCAGATAAACCGGGTTACGTTGAGGCAATATGGTGATACCCGAACCCAGTTTGATGGTGCTGGTGTGTGCCGCTAGAAAAGACAAGACGGTGAAGGGCTCGATAATGCCGGTCTCTGCCGAAAACGGCGCGACGCCATCGTCGCTGTAGGGATAATCAGAATCGTAATTCTGAAAATTAACCACGTGCTCCGCTGCCCACAGGTGGGTAAAGCCACGTTCTTCCAGGGCCTTGCCGGTACCGATAATATAATCTGGCCGGGAGGCGACCGGGCCTCCAAAGAGTGTCTGGATACCAAACTTCATGTCAATCTCCTTCAGTTATCGATATTATTTTCGAAGGTTAAAAGAAATTTGTTGCGGGTATTAATAAGTCTTGCGAATCGAACGCCACAGTACACGCAAACCACCGTGCTCAAGGGGAGGGCGGATGAAAGCATGCAGTTCCCCTTTCGGGTTAAGCAATAAGAGGTTGCCACTATGCTCTACCTGATAGTTTTCGGCATTGTTAGTTTGCTCAGCCCCACTTCCAACACCCTCTTTAGTAGAGGCTGCTTCAAATCCGGTATTCCATTGCAATGCCAACTGTTTAATACGGTGAATATCACCGGTAACGCCTACAAAGTCCGGGTTGTACCCTGCCACATACTTAGCCAGTACTTCCGGGGTATCACGCTCCGGATCGACCGTAATCAACACCACATTTAAATCAGCTTTTTCTTTGGGTTTGAGCTCCTGATACATTTTTGCCAGCGTTGCCATAGCGGTTGGGCAAACATCTGTACAGTTAGAGAAACCAAAAAAAACTAATGTCCAGCTACCGGTGAAATACGCTTCCGTAAAAGGCTGCTGCTGATGATCGATTAGGGCGATAGAATTAATCGCTTTGGGCGGCTCCAGCATATAAGCGCCGTAATCTCGTAACTCGTATTGGTTCAAAATCCGCGGCTGAGATAATTTGTTCGCCAGGCCGGCAATGGTAAGGAGCGCAAAGGTGAGGGCAAGCGCTACAGTAATGCGAATATTTCGTTTTACTTTTGGATCGCGACTATCAGACATACGGTACCTTTATCCGGCCGCAACAAGGTGAGGAGGCACAATTAAATAATGGTCTATCAACATAATGGCAAACAGGGCTAAGAGGTAGATAATAGAATATTTAAACGTCGTCATACCCAGCTCTAGATCATCGCTTAACATCAAACGTAAAGACCAATATAAAAACCCACCACCCAGGACCAGTGCTCCAAGCAAATACAACCAGCCACTCATCCCGGTGAGATAAGGCAACACCGTCACCACAATCATTAAAATTGTATAAAGCACAATGTGTAACTTGGTATAACGTTCACCATGGGTAACCGGCAGCATCGGCACATCGGCCTTTGCGTATTCATCCCTGCGGTGCAGAGCCAGAGCCCAGAAATGCGGTGGTGTCCAGGCGAAAATAATTAAAACCAGCAATAGCGCATAACCATGCACTTCATTGGTCACCGCTGTCCAGCCCAGCAGCGGTGGCGCTGCACCTGCCAGACCACCGATCACAATATTTTGTGGCGTAGCCCGTTTTAGAAACAAGGTATAAACCACCGCATAACCGAGCAGCGAAGCCAGGGTAAGCCAGGCGGTGAGGGCATTAATATAGATAAACAATACGGCCATACCAACGCTGCCCAATACTGCGGCAAAGATTATTACTTGCCGAGCAGACAGCCGCCCCTGTGCCACGGGTCGATCGAGAGTGCGCGCCATTTTTTGATCGATACCACGGTCCACCAAATGGTTTACTGCCGCCGCCGAGGCTGCACTGAATGCAATACCCAGGTTACCCAGCACCAGCACATCGACCGGAACCATCCCGGGCACAGACAAAAACATGCCAATTACTGAAGTGACAATCATTACCACCACCACCGCTGGTTTGCACAACTCGAGATAGTCGCGCCAAATGGGGGGCTCGGTATTTAATGACGTTGAAGTATTCACAGCCTTTACTTTATTTCATCTCGCTTAAAATCTCACCCCCCGGTTCAAAGGAGAGGTGCCCGTTAGCTACAAACGGAGTGTTATTCTAACTAAATTCAATCACCACTCCCTTCAGTGATTTCCTCCGCCATCCACATCTTAACGCCCAAAGTCACCAGACTAAGCAGCAACAATGCTCCGCCGGCATTATGAGCAACGGCCACCACCAGGGGGATTTGGTAGAAAACATTGCTGACACCAAGTCCTATTTGCAGAACGAGCACGGCAGCAATCACTAGCCCCATACGCCGCACTTTAACGCTGGGGACCATCAGCAGGGCAATGCACAGCGCCACCAGACAAACCGAAACCACTAAAGCTCCAAGGCGATGAGTAAGATGTATCGCCACCCTCGCCTCATTGGTCATCAAACCACCGAGGTAATTAGGCCCAATGCCCTGCAGCAAATTAAAACCCCTGGGGAAATCCATTGCCGGCCACCACTGACTATCGCAGGTGGGGAAGTCCGCACAGGCAAATGCTGCATAATTGGAGCTAAGCCAGCCCCCCAGAGCAATCTGCAAAAATACACAAGACACCGCAAGGATAAACAGGGGCTTCAATTTGTTGAGCCCTTGAAATATATCAGACGAAAAACTCCAACGTTGATTATCTAGCCGTAAAGTCAGTAGCCACAACAAAGAAAAAAGGCTCATGCCTCCCATCAAGTGAGCGGTAACTATCTGCGGCCATAGTTTGAGGGTGACCGTCCACATACCAAACAGGGCTTGCCATACCACCAAAAACAGCAACAACATGGGTAGACGGAAAGGGTAGATGCCGGTTTCCCTTTGCCTCCATCCAATATATGCCAGTGCAAGGATAAACAGGCCCAGAGTACCGGCAAAATAGCGGTGCACCATTTCTGGCCAGGTCTTATCCACCCTTACCGGTGTGTCGGGAAAACGGGAATCCGCCACAGCTATTTCCTGGGCGCTATCGGGCCACAACAGATGCCCGTAGCAACCCGGCCAGTCGGGGCAACCCAAACCGGCATCGACCAATCGAGTAAAAGCTCCCAGGACTACAACCACTGATGCCAGGCAGGTAGCTGCTAACGCCAGGCGAAAACCTCGCCTACGCTTTTCCGGCGAATTAAACAGTGCGAAAAGTGGCCGCGACATGATCAGGACTCAGGGGAATACTTAAGCAGATGCCGCAGATCACTTAGCAAATCAGCACCGCTATGTTCAGCAGTGAAGAACATCATCGCCTGACCGTTTTGATCGATCACAAATATCTGTGCGTGGCCCGCACCCCAGTTTGCATTAGTATTTGCCAACAGCTCGGCAAATACTTGCCGATGACCTTTTACCACTTTCAGATAGCGGTGCTCTTCTGCGATCAGCGCTTTAGTTTCGTCATCGAGCGCACCATCCAAATCCAGCAGTACCCGTTCGACTCTGCTGGACTTTTTGTCCAGTCGCAAATGAACCTGACGCGTTAAATACAGAGCATCGCGGCAGGCTTTATTGCAGGCAGATGCCACGGGAATCAAAAACCGCCACTTGATTGCCTGTTCAGTAATAACCCAGGGCTCCCCGCTCTCATCGCTTAGCGCTAACTGGTCAATGGCCACCAGAGGTTTAAGTAAAACGCCCTGATTACTCGTACCCAGGCTCGCCAGCAGTCTAAACTTGCCTTCCTCAGTGCGGGGCAAAACAATGAAGCCAGCCACCAGCACCGCGACAACAATACCAAGAATTAAAAACAGGGGGAGATTACGTTTTAGCGTACTACTTTTGTTACCTACAGTTTCATTCACCACTTTACTACCCACGTCTCTTCGTTGTTCGGCGATGCCGAAGCCATTCGCCCATGTTCGAGTTCGCGATCACCCACAATACTAGCAGGGCAAAAGCCATCGTAAACCACTGTACAGCATAACCAATATGCTTGGCCGGGGAGACACTAACGATCACCCAGCTCGCATCAAACTCGTTTGTTTCGACTGATTCGCGGCCTTGCCCTGTTGGCCCATCTATTCTCAAAACGTAAGGGTAAAAAGCCTCTCCAAACCTCTCGTCCAACAGGTCCATATCGATCTGCTGAACAACCTGAGGCCAACCGTTAATTGCCTCTTGCTCGCCCAGCACCAGCGCCTCACCCCGGCCCCGGTACAAATAGCCCGCCACTTTAAGCTCCCCGCTTGCTCTCAAGCCAAACTCCTGGACCTTTGGCAATATACGGCGATCCATGCCGCCATAGACCCAGCCCCTATTAACTAGAACCCACTGCTCACCCATCTGCACCGGCCACAGTACCTCGTAACCCACGCGACCACGGCGCATACGATTATCCAACAGGAAAAATTGTTGTTTATGAGGCTTCCCCTCAAGCCAAACACGACGATATTGATGATCAATTGTAGTGTCCAGGTTAGAGAGCTCGACCGGCTCTGCCCCCCGACGAAGTTCGTGCTCAGCTAATATTTCTCGCTTTTGCTCGGCTCGCTGTAGTTGCCACACTCCAAGCCCGAGGGTGAGTGGGAAAAACACCCCAGCAAATATCAGGAGCTTAAGATTCCAACGCCATTCAAACCGAGAATCCAGGCTTGCCATTTCTTTCTGTATTACCATTTGTGCTTAAATAGCGCCTTCATTTTGGGTATTAATCACCCAGATCAACTATGCGGGTATTTCTATGTGGCTAAAAGTTTTAATCGTCGTATTATTCATCGGTGTCATTATTAGTTTGAGCAGTAGCCTTGTCTTCCTGCTAAAGGACATGGGTAACGAGCGCTTACGGACCCTGTACGCCCTTGGTATTAGAGCGTGCCTCGCCACCGCATTGATCGCGTCCTTAATTTACGGCTTTGCCAGTGGGCGCCTTAACAGCACCGCCCCCTGGGATCGACAGTTACATCCGGAGCAGGTCGCACCACAGCTTGCTCCTTCGGCCGCTCCTGAATCACCAGCACTACCTTCCACCGCTCCTGAATCAAAAGACGAGCCCAAATAAACGCAGGTAATTTAGCCAGAGACAAAAAACGGCCAGTGTTACTGGCCGTTTCGCGTACATTTAATGTGTGGGTCAGTCTAGCACATAGACAAATAGAAACAGCCCCAACCAAACCACATCAACAAAGTGCCAGTACCAGGACGACGCCTCAAACCCAAATTGGTCGTCCGCTTTAAAATGCCCTTTGAAAGAACGCATCAGTTGAACAAACAACATAAAGGTACCCAAAGCCACGTGGAAACCGTGGAAACCAGTCAACATAAAAAAGGTGGTGCCATAAATACCGCTGGAAAGCGTCAGGCCCATTTCCACATAAGCTTCGTGATATTCCATGTACTGTAAACATAGGAAGATAGCACCCAGCGCAACGGTAATTCCCAGCCAAACTTTAAATTTGCTACGATTATCGTGCTTCATGGCGTGGTGAGCCATATGCACCGTCCAGCTGGAAGTCAGCAGCACTACGGTATTCCATAAAGGCAACCAGTGATACCAGTTAGCCCACCCGGGGAAACTCATATTATGCTCAGGACCTATAAAAGTATTCCCGCCAGCGACCTGATCCGGGTTTTGCATCAGGGGCCATTCCGCTTTAAAGCCTTCCCATAACAGCGCATTGGTGGATGCTGCTTCGCTGTTAAAATCATCAAACACGGGAATCGCCGCCTCACCACCAAGCCAGGGCACAGCGAATACTCGCACGTAAAATAAAGAACCAAAAAAGACCGCAAAAAACATCACTTCAGAAAATATAAACCAGCCCATACCAAAGGCATAGGAGCGCTTTACCTGCGCGCTGGGTAAGCCCGCCATATTCTCCTTGATCACCAGGTTGAACCAGGCGAACAAAAAAACCGAGAGAGACAAAAAACCG
>JAUUYV010000106.1 GCA_030590275.1 Porticoccaceae bacterium | reverse complement strand
AACTTGCTGTTACCAATGATCCCCTGCTTCGAGCCGCTGAAGCCAGTTATCAGGCGGGTAAGGAAGCCTTGCCACAGTCGCGAGCTGGCCTGTTGCCCACCTTGTCTGCATCTGCCAGTTATAACGATGGCAATGGCACTAGCGGTAATTCGCGAACATTGGGTGCACAGTTCATTGCGCAAAGTGTGGGTGATTACGATGATGAAACTGAAAACTATAGTGTTTCCCTCACTCAACCCATCTTTGATCTTCCCGCCTGGTTTACCTTTAAACAAGGTAAAGATTTGAGCCAGCAAGCCGCTGCCCAATTTGCTGCAGAACAACAAGCTTCGATAGTTCGGGTTGCCGACACTTATTTTGACGTATTGCGAGCCAACGAAAACTTGACCTCTTCCGAGGCAGAAAAGAGAGCGATCGGCCGCCAACTGGAGCAAACCAAAGAACGTTTCGAGGTAGGCCTCCTGCCCATCACCGATGTTCACGAAGCTCAAGCCGCGTACGACGCTGCTCTGGTTAATACGCTGGAGGCCAAAAGTGACTTGAATATCGCCTTTGAAGGCCTGGAGGTGCTTACCGGACAACCCCACGATTCACTCGCAAGTTTGGTTCCGGAGTTTCCAATTACAGACCCTGAACCGGCTGAACGAGCCTCCTGGGTGAAATTTGCTCAAGCACATAACTTCTCGCTCAAAGCAGCCCATCTGGCAATGGCGGCGGCTAAAAATAATGCTCAAAGTAAAAAATCTGAGTACCTGCCCAAGGTAACCGCCAGCCTTGATTACACCAAACGGTATAATGATGGAGTGTTTAATCGCGACGGTGGGTTTGATCCAAATAATCCGGTGCCGACAATCGAAGCCCCCGCCCGCCAACCTTTCGTGTCCGATGAGGAAGCGACGGTATTTACTCTTAGGCTTGATGCACCCATCTATACCGGTGGGTTAATAAGCTCTCAGCGCCGACAAGCCTACCAGGAGTATGTTCGGGCCCAGGAAAACCATGTGCTGGCGCAGCGTAATACTACCCGACAGGCGCGCTCACAACATTTGCTGGTGCTGACTGATGCGGCTCGGGTAAAAGCGCGGTCACAGGCAATTGTCTCGGCGAAAAGTGCAGAGGAAGCGACCCAGGCCGGTTATGATGTGGGGACGCGCAATATTGTCGATGTGTTGATTTCTCAACGAGTTCTCTATCGATCCAAGCGTGACTACGCTAACGCTCGCTACGATTACGTGGGTAGCATGCTGCGCCTGAAACAAGTAGCCGGACAGCTCAGCCCCGAGGACATTGCTCAGCTAGATCGTTGGCTTAACACTGGCGCTCCTGTGGAACGAGCGACACAATAATACTTTCCAGGCGCTCTAAGGCGCCGCGATTAGATTCTGTCACTGCGAGAGCTGCCAGACCCATTTGGCAGCTTTTTTTGTTATAGCTATTATTTATCTCGCCATCCCCACCTTCTCCGGGAGAGTTTCGGTCAAAGTCTGCGAGTAATTCCATTACCTCCTTGCCAAGGGCCTCGGCATCCTCGCAAAAGATCATAGCCCCGGCATCCAGTAATAAATTTGTAGCCTCTGTAAAATTAAACACATAGGGACCACTTAATACTGGCTTACCCCAGATTGCTGGTTCAATTACATTGTGACCACCTATGGGCATCAGGCTTCCCCCCACAAATACCAGGTCGCTGGCTCCACAAAACATCAGTAATTCGCCCATGGTGTCGCCGAGAATAACGTCTGCTTCATCAACAGGCGTATCCCTATTCGGTGATACTGTTTCGGTATCACCGAGCTTGCGGTGATGGGAACGGCGAGCCACAGAAAAGCCCCGCTTTGCACATAGTTCTGCGACCTCATCAAAACGTTCGGGGTGTCTTGGTACTAATACCAACAAAATCTTTGGCAGCTGATCTCGAGCCATTGCAAATGCATCCAGTATCAATTCATCTTCACCAGCATGGGTGCTAGCCGCTAGCCATACCGGCCTATGCTTGCTGCCCTGCCACTGCCTACTCAGTTTTTCTGCTTGATAACGTAGGTCGTCTGTTAAAGTAAGATCAAATTTGATATTGCCAGTGACGCTGACTCCTTGCGGATTCACTCCCAATGACAAAAACCGTTGTGCGTCGTCTTCTGTTTGTGCCGCAATGGCCGAGAGCTGTGTCAGCATAGGCGCCAAAAGCCAGCGCCCTTTTTCATAACCAGCCGCAGATTTTTCCGATAGGCGGGCATTGGCCAACACTACCGGAATGTTTTTGCTGTGACATGCGCGAATTAGGTTTGGCCACAACTCGGTTTCCATAATAATTAGAATCTTCGGGCGAACTCTTTGCAAAAACCGATTGATGGCGTCAGGTAAATCGTAAGGGATATAGCTGTGGTACACACTGTCGCCAAACAGACTGGTCACGCGCTCTGAGCCTGTGGGTGTCATAGTTGTCACCGCGATGGTCATTTCGGGAAACTGAGTTTGTAGATTTTTGATCAAAGGAACTGCGGCAAGAGTCTCGCCCACCGATACAGAATGCACCCAGATAACCGGGCCGTCTATTTTTTTCACGAAACCGAAACGCTCTCGCCAGCGGTGGGCATAGGCTGGCGCTTTGCGGGAACGCCAGCCCAAACGCAGCAAAATAACGGGGGTGAGTAAATACAAAATAAGGGTGTAAAGTTGACGAGCGACCACGCTTTCTCCAGATTCACGAAACGACACAAGCTATACTATGCACTTAACTATATCGCTGATACATCACGATTAACTCATGACTTCGAGCAGTAGCGCAAATATCTCCGTAGATGTGGTGATTATTGGTGGTGGCATCGCTGGTCTGTGGCTGCTTAATCGTTTATGCAATCAGGGTTACAACGCGATTTTGTTTGAACAATCGGCGCTTGGTTCCGGGCAAACGGTTGCTAGCCAGGGAATGATACATGGCGGCATAAAATACACGCTTGGTGGCGCGCTCAGCGGGGCATCTGAAGCTATAGCGGGCATGCCGGAGCATTGGCGGCAATGCCTGAGAGGGAAAGGTGATGTAGACCTGAGTGGCGCCAGGATTCTCAGTGATCATTTCTATCTTTGGTCAACCGCAACCACCGCTTCTCGTATGACCACACTTTTCGCCAGTAAACTAACTCGTGGACGAGTGGATAACGTGGCTCGCGAGAATTTACCCGACGTTTTTCAGCACCAGAGTTTCTCCGGCACCGTTTATCGCCTGGTGGATATGGTCGTGGATACACCGAGCGTGGTTGCAGCGCTGGCAAAAAACTATCAGGAACGAATCTTTTTACTGCCGCCCGACAAAGCGCAATGGAGTTCTGAGTCTGGTGGAAAAGTCAGTCTGGCCATCCGCTCTGAAAATAAATCTTACCTGATTAATGCTTCGGCCTTTATTTTTGCTGCAGGGGAGGGCAATGAAACCCTGCTAAAGCAAGTCGGTGCCAGGCAGCCTAAAATGCAGCGTCGCCCACTACAACAGGTGATGGTAAAGCACCGTTACCCTCACCAACTTTTCGGCCATTGTCTGGGCGCAGAAACAAGGCCACGATTGACCATCTCCAGTCACTCTACTAGAGACGGAGCGCAGGTCTGGTACCTGGGAGGTAGTCTGGCAGAAAACGGCATCAAACAGACGGAAGCTGAGCTGATTAGCACGGCCCGGGAGGAACTCAAAAAACTCATGCCCTGGGTAAATCTCACCGACGCTCAATGGGCGAGCCTGCCCATTGAGCGGGCTGAACCCAAACAGCGCAACTTTGCCCGGCCCGATAAAGCCTTTGCTGCCTGGGCCAGGCCCTGTAGCAATGTGATTGCTGCCTGGCCCACCAAGCTGACGCTCTGCCCCAACCTGGGCTCTGAGCTTGGTAAGCTACTCGACGATAACAATATTGTTCCTTCGCACCAGCCCGCCCCGTCGCTTGAACTACCCAGCCCGCCGCTGGCACCAGGCCCCTGGGATGTAGCTTTTGCCTAACACTCGTTAACACCTGATGACTAAGAGTACCGAAAATCAGCCGTTTTCCACAGACGCCTTACTGCCTAAACGAGCACTCGGTGATACCGGGCTGGAGCTTAGTGTTCTCGGCCTGGGAACTGTTAAGCTGGGTAGAAATGAAGGCGTAAAATATCCCACTGCCTTTAATCTCCCCAGCGACAACGAGGCGCAATCGCTCCTGGCTCTGGCTAAAGACCGGGGCATTAACCTGATCGACACCGCTCCGGCCTACGGCAATAGTGAGGAGCGACTTGGATACTTATTACGCGGCCAGCGAGACCACTGGATCATTTGCTCCAAGGTTGGTGAGGAGTTTCAAAACGGAGAGTCCAGTTATCATTTTGACCCAGGGCATACCCGCCTGAGCATAGAGCGAAGCCTGCGGAGACTACAAACCGAGGTGCTGGATGTCGTTCTGGTTCATTCCGACGGTAACGACGAAGCCATCATCCGGGATTACGGGACATTACAAACACTGGCGGAGATGAAGCAGGAAGGAAAAATCCGTAGCTTTGGTATGTCCACAAAAACTGTTTCCGGCGGGTTAATGGCGGCAGAATTGAGCGATGTGGTGATGGTGACCTGGAATCTCTCTTATAACGATGAAATCCCCGTTGTTGATTACTGCCAGAAGTTAAATAAAGGTGTGTTGATTAAAAAAGCCCTGGCGAGTGGCCACCTTTCATCGCGGGAGGCTCCGCAAGCAAGCGCGACTGATCCGGTCGCGGATACCTTTAAAATGTTGCTCGACCATCGGGGTGTAAGCAGCATTATTATCGGATCAATTAACCCCCAGCATATTCGCAGTAATATCGACGCTGCTATTGCGGCTTGTCCTTCAGTTTAAGGAGACTCTGAATAAAATAGACGGGAGAAATCAAAAAAACCGATTAATCATTTCGCTGTATCTTTTCGACCATAGCCGTCGTAGAGCACTCGTCGACTAAATCCAGCGCACGAACTTCTCCGCCGTATTCTTCGACTACCTCCCAACCGACGACACCTTGTTTATCGTAGTCGCCGCCCTTAACCAATACGTCGGGCTTTATCAGAGCAAGCAAAGGTTCAGGTGTGTCATCTGTAAACGCCACTACCCAATCAACTGCCTCGAGCCCCGCTAGAACGGCCATGCGCCGATCAAGAGAATTAATGGGTCTCCCTTCCCCTTTTAGCTGACGTACAGAAGTATCGTCGTTAACCGCCACAATCAGGCGATCGCCCAGGGTGCGTGCCTGCTCGAGATAAGCCACATGGCCCGCATGAAGCAAATCAAAACAACCATTGGTAAACACAATTTTTTCGCTGCTGGCTCGGGCGTCTTCAATATCGATAAGCAATTGGCCCTGGTTAACTACGCCTCGCTCGCTACCTTTTTCAAGTTGGAAAGCTCGGCGTAGCTCGGGTGCACTGACCGCAGCAGTACCTGATTTTCCAACGACGATACTGGCCGCCAGGTTTGCGAGGGTAACTGCTTCAGGAAACTCTTCCCCGGCAGCTAAAGCGGTCGCCAATACCGCTATCACTGTATCTCCGGCACCCGTTACATCGTAGACTTCCCGGGCTCGCGCCGGCAAATGTAATTCTTTGTGGCCAGGCCTTAATAGTGTCATACCCTGCTCACCTCGGGTTACCAGCAAGGCTTCTAAACTCAAAGTTTCTATCAGCGCCAGGCCTTTTTCGCAGAGTGCTGCCTCACTTTCACAGGGGCCAACCACGGCCTCCAGCTCCGCTATATTGGGCGTGAGTATTGTGGCGCCGGCGTAAGTCGAAAAATCGTCCCCTTTTGGGTCAACCAATACAGGAATTCCAGCCCGGCGAGCTTCAGCTATAAGCTCCTCTGGTGCACAAAGAGCCCCTTTCGCATAATCGGATAACACAACCGCTTTAACTTCTGGCAAGAATTTTGTGGCCTGCCCTATGAGGCTCCCCACATCTTCCTCGGTATAAAGCTGTTCAAAATCCAGACGGATTAACTGCTGTTGTCGGCTAATAACCCGTAATTTCGTTATTGTTGGTTTGTCCTTCGACTCGATCGTTAGCACTTCAATGCCTGCTGCCTGTAATCGTGAGCGCAAAATGCTTGCCGCTTCATCCTGGCCCACAACACCAGCCACTCGGACACCGGCACCCAGGGCTGCAATATTTAAAGCAACATTACCCGCGCCGCCAACTCTATCGTTCTGATTCTCTACCTTAACGACAGGTACCGGGGCTTCTGGAGAGATGCGCGAAGTAGGGCCGTGCCAGTAGCGGTCGAGCATTAAATCGCCAACCACTAATATCTGAGCATTATCAAAGCGGGACAGAGCAGCCATTGAATTTCTTATCCTGTGCCTAGTTAAGATGAATCAAAATGTTTGGGGAGCCGGCGATGGTTTTCTGCAAAGCTTGCCAAATACTATTCACTGATAGTTTGCCTAAACAGCGGGCCTCGGGTCCTTTATAGCCTTCGACCTGACATATTTTACGATAACAGGGTATACATTCATAAGTATCTGCGGTGATGTGAATAGAAGATGAACCTGTTGCGCCGATAAGGAGGGGGTCAGTT
>JAUUYV010000193.1 GCA_030590275.1 Porticoccaceae bacterium | reverse complement strand
GGATCAGTTTTCCCAGATTCACAATGGTACTCGACTCGGCTTTATGGGTTTCTTTGTCAAAGCCACTGTCGAGGCTCTGAAACGTTTCCCGAAAGTTAATGCCTCTATCGACGGTAACGATGTGATCTATCACGGGTATCAGGATATTGGTGTTGCGGTCTCAACGGAGCGTGGTCTGGTGGTGCCGGTACTGCGTGATGCTGAAACTCTTAGTATGGCGGAGATAGAAAGCAAGATAGCCGAGTATGGGGCACGGGCGCGGGAAAACAAGCTGACCATGGAAGAAATGATTGGCGGTACGTTTACCATTACTAACGGTGGGGTATATGGTTCGTTACAATCAACACCTATCCTGAACCCACCTCAGGCTGCTATTTTGGGGATGCATGCGATTAAGGAGCGGCCGGTTGCGGAGAATGGGGAATTGGTGGTTCGGCCGATGATGAATCTGGCTCTATCCTATGATCATCGACTTATCGACGGTCGTGACGCCGTACAGTTTTTGGTTTCAATTAAAGAAATGATTGAGAACCCAGCTAAGATATTACTTCAGATATAAATTTTAATCTATTGATTTTAAAAGGGTAATTCCATGTCGGAAAAATACGATGTGATCGTGATTGGTTCGGGCCCTGCGGGTTATGTTTGCGCTATTCGAGCGGCACAATTAGGTTTGAAAACCGTCTGCATTGAAAAATCGGTGAATCGGGATGGTAAGGGGGTCAACGGTGGCACCTGCCTCAACGTAGGTTGTATCCCGTCCAAAACCCTGCTCGACAGCTCCTACAAATATTCTGAGGTGTTAAACGATCTTGGAAAGCACGGTATCGGGGTCAAAGGAGTTGATCTTGATGTGCCGGCGATGATTGCTCGTAAGGACGCCATCGTAAAACAACTCACGGGTGGTATCGCCGCCTTATTTAAGGGCAATGGAGTTGTCAGCCTATACGGCACGGGTAAATTATTGTCGAATCACCAGGTGGAGTTTACCGATCTGGACGGTAAAACAAATACACTGGAGGCAAAAAATGTGGTCCTGGCGACAGGATCTAGAGCTATCGACATCCCAGTTGCGCAAGTCAATGACAAAACCATTATTGATTCGACTGGTGCACTTGATCTGAATAAAGTGCCTAAACGTCTTGGAATTATCGGTGCCGGTGTGATCGGACTGGAATTAGGTAGCGTCTGGAATCGCCTGGGATCGGAGGTTGTCTTGCTCGAGGCGATGGATGACTTTTTGCCGATGATGGATAAACAAATAGCTAAAGCCGCTAACAAAATATTGACTGCGCAGAACCTGGATATTCGGATGGGGTGTCGAGTCACCGATACTCAGGTCAAACGTGCCAAGGTGGAAGTAAGCTACCTGAATGCAACGGGAAAGGAGAGCAAGGAAACCTTTGACAAGCTTATCGTCTGCGTTGGTCGCGGCCCTAATACAGAGGGTCTCCTGGCTGCGGATAGCGGCGTTAATCTAGATGAACGCGGAGCTGTTTTTGTCGACGATAACTGTGCGACTAATGCTCCCGGGGTGTGGGCGGTAGGCGATATTGTTCGCGGCCCCATGTTGGCCCATAAAGGGTCAGAAGAGGGTGTAATGGTTGCCGAACGTATCGCTGGTCAGAAGACCCAGCTTAATTACGAGGTCATGCCCAATGTGATTTACACCCATCCAGAGATTGCAGCGGTAGGACTTACGGAGCAGGAAGTGAAGCAGTCTGGTGAAGCTTACAATATCGGTATGTTTCCCTTTGCTGCTAGTGGACGAGCACTTGCGGCAGACGACACCGATGGCCTGGTCAAAATCATTGCACATGCCGACACCGACCGAGTACTGGGCTGCCATGTAATAGGCCCGGCAGCTGCAGAACTAGTGCAGCAGGCGGCCATAGCGATGGAATTTGGCGCCAGTGCCGAAGACCTGGGGATGATTGTTTTCGCTCACCCTACTTTTTCCGAAGCGGTGCACGAAGCCGCGCTGGCAGTCAATGGCCATGCTATTCACACCGTGAACCGGCGGCCGCGCAAGACAAAAAAATAGCAGGTCTTTATCCTGTTTTAATTTAAATAATTATTTAACTACTGGAAATATCATTTATGAATTTACATGAATATCAGGGAAAGAAATTATTTGCAGAGTATGGACTACCCGTGTCCCAGGGCGTTGCAGCCGAGACCGTTGAAGAGGCTGTTGCTGCGGCCGATAGCATTGGTGGCAGCCGTTGGGTGGTGAAAGCTCAGGTCCATGCTGGTGGCCGTGGCAAGGCGGGTGGCGTCAAGCTGGTGGATTCAAAGGACGAGATTCGCGCATTTGCGCAACAATGGCTGGGAAAACAACTAGTAACTTATCAGACCGATGCAGGTGGTCAACCGGTTAGTCGGATTCTGGTGGAATCTTGCACCGATATTGATCAGGAATTGTATTTAGGTGCGGTGGTAGACCGTTCAACTCGTCGCATCGTATTTATGGCCTCCACCGAAGGTGGCGTCGAAATTGAAAAAGTTGCCGAGGAAACTCCGGAAAAAATTATTAAAGCGACGATTGACCCACTGACGGGTGCTCAGCCCTATCAAGGTCGCGATCTGGCTTTTAAACTGGGTTTGTCCGGTACGCAGGTTGGACAGTTCACCAAAATTTTTATTGGGCTCGCCCAGCTATTTAAAGACAAAGACCTGGCTTTGATTGAGGTTAATCCCCTGGTGATTACGGCGGAGGGAAACCTTCATTGTCTCGATGCTAAAATTAATGTCGATAGCAACGCCATCTATCGGCAAGCTGGTTTAAAAGCCATGCACGATCCTTCACAGGAAGATGAACGTGAAGCTCATGCGGCTGAATGGGATCTCAATTACGTCGCGCTAGAAGGCAACATTGGTTGTATGGTTAATGGGGCCGGATTGGCAATGGGTACCATGGATATTGTCAAAATACACGGTGGTCAGCCAGCCAACTTTCTCGATGTCGGCGGTGGTGCCACCAAGGAAAGAGTGACAGAAGCGTTTAAAATTATTCTCTCCGACGATGCTGTACAGGCTGTGCTGGTAAATATTTTTGGCGGCATTGTGCGCTGTGACCTAATAGCCGAAGGTATTATCGGCGCTGTTGAAGAAGTGGGGGTAAGCATTCCTGTGGTGGTTAGACTCGAAGGTAATAATGCCGATGTTGGCACAAAACTGTTGGCCGATAGTGGCCTTAATATTATCGCAGCAACTAGCCTTACAGATGCAGCGCAACAGGTAGTTAGTGCAGCGGAGGGGCAGACGTGAGCATTCTTATCGACAAAAATACTAAAGTCATCTGTCAGGGTTTTACCGGTTCTCAGGGCACTATGCATTCCGAGCAGGCGCTGGAATATGGTACGCAATTAATGGGGGGCGTGACCCCAGGTAAGGGCGGCCAAACCCACCTTAATCTTCCGGTGTTTAATACGGTAGCTGATGCGGTGGAGACAACCGGGGCCGATGCTTCGGTCATCTACGTGCCCGCCCCATTTTGTAAGGACTCTATTCTTGAAGCGGCCAATGCTGGAATCAAACTTATCGTTTGTATCACCGAAGGTATACCTACGCTAGATATGCTCGACTGCAAGGTAAAGTGCGACGAGTTGGGCGTTCGTCTGATAGGCCCAAACTGCCCAGGCGTGATTACTCCTGGCGAATGTAAGATCGGAATTATGCCAGGCCATATTCATATGCCGGGTAAAGTCGGTGTGATTTCTCGTTCCGGTACTTTGACCTATGAGGCGGTTAAACAGACCACCGATTACGGTTTTGGGCAATCTACCTGTGTTGGTATTGGTGGAGACCCTATTCCCGGTTCAAACTTTATCGATATTCTTGGACTGTTTGAAAAAGATAGTAAGACCGAAGCGATTGTTATGATCGGTGAAATTGGTGGTACCGCAGAAGAAGAAGCCGCAGCTTTCATCAAAGACAATGTTACTAAGCCCGTAGTGTCCTACATAGCTGGTGTAACCGCACCGGCCGGTAAACGTATGGGACATGCTGGAGCCATCATATCCGGTGGCAAAGGCACGGCGGATGAAAAGTTTGCCGCGCTGGAAAGTGCTGGTGTTAAAACCGTACGCAGCCTGGCTGATATAGGTGAAGCGCTTAAGGAGATTACCGGCTGGTAGCCGACTCGCTGGTGATTAGTTCCAAGTTTAGAGAGCGGCAATTGCCGCTCTCTTTTTATATTTAATAGTCTTTTGGTTTTCTTTAGAGCTTAGGCGGGTTATCTTCTCGTCGGCGCAGGTTAAACTCGTATTGTTAGAGGAGCTAATTCACATGTCTACAAAAACAACGATAAATATTCATACTAAAGATGGCACCATGCCAGCTCACTGGATGGTCCCCGATGGAGATGGCCCCTTTCCCGTTGTAGTGGTATTAATGGAGGCCTTTGGTCTAGTGCCCCATATAGAGGAGGTGTGTGAGCGTCTGACAGCAGAAGGCTACATCACAATAGCTCCCGATGTTTACTATCGCTCACTACCGAACAATAAAGTGGGTTATGACGAACTACCTAAAGCCATCGCACTGATGCAGGAAGTGACGGATGATGGCTTTATCGATGATATGAAAGCAGTGCTAGGGTTTATCGAAGGCTCTGATAAAGTGAAACAGAGTTCGATTGGCGTAATAGGCTTTTGCATGGGCGGTAGATTGGCATTTTTGAGTGCCTGTGAAATCCCTGACAAAATCGCTGCTGCAGCTCCATTTTACGGTGGTGGGATCAGCGGGCATTTGAAGCAGGCCGAAAAAATCCAATGCCCAAGTTTGTTGTTTTTTG
>JAUUYV010000048.1 GCA_030590275.1 Porticoccaceae bacterium | reverse complement strand
CCCCACCCACCTGATGGAGCCGCGCCAACACTTCAGCGGGACTCATCGCAAGACCATCGATGGCGACAATATCACCGCGCTGATAACTTAATTCGATGTAAGTTGGTGTGTCGGGGGCCGTCTGTGGCGACACCGTCCAACGCCACATTGAGTCCTCTGCTTCTGCCCAGGGATCTTCGAGAATCCCTCCTTCATAAGAAATATGGAGCAAATTAGCGTCCATAGAATAAGGCGATTTTTTACTCTGACCGGCGAAATCTACCGGGATATCGTGCTGTTTGCAGTAGTCCATCAGTGTGTCTCGGGAGGTCAAGTCCCACTCTCGCCAGGGCGCAATGACCTGAATGCCCGGTTTCAGCGCATAGGCACCTAACTCAAAGCGTACCTGATCATTCCCCTTACCCGTTGCGCCATGGGAAATGGCATCGGCACTGGTTTCATTGGCAATCTCCACCAGGCGCTTTGCGATCAATGGCCGAGCAATCGAAGTCCCCAGCAAGTATTCTCCCTCGTAAATAGCATTTGCACGAAACATAGGAAATACGTATTCCCGAACAAATTCTTCGCGCAGATCTTCAACGTAGATTTCCTTAATGCCCAGGGCTTCTGCCTTGGCTCGTGCAGGTTCCACTTCCTCCCCCTGCCCTATATCAGCGGTAAAGGTAACCACCTCGCAGCCATAAGTGTCTGTTAACCAACGGGCAATAACAGAGGTATCCAGACCGCCGGAATACGCTAATACGACTTTGTTGATTACTGCCACTGAACTCTCCCAACTACAAAATAAATGCTATTTAAAGAAACCTTACGCAAGTTTAAACGTCTCCCGAAGATTTGCACAGAAATAGTATTTCGGTAGGATGCACCACGAACCGGCAAATAGGTACATTATGGACTCTCTAACCCTCACCCGCCCAGACGACTGGCATTTGCATCTGCGCGATGGTGACGCTCTGCAAGACACTGTTCCCAATGCCACTCGGCAGTTTAGTCGCGGGATTGTCATGCCTAATCTCAACAGCCCCATTGTCACTACAGAGCAGGCTGAAAGATACCGAGAGCGCATTATCTCCCACATACCCGCTGACGCTCGCTGGCAACCACTAATGACCCTCTACCTCACCGATAACACTTCTAGCGATGAGCTGGAGCGAGCAAAACGTAGTAGCTTCATTCACGGCATTAAGTATTACCCTGCGGGCGCAACCACAAACTCAGATGCCGGTGTTACCCGACTGGAGCGGGTTTACCCCCTCATGGAAACATTACAGGCCTTAGAACTCCCGCTTTTAATACATGGCGAAGTTACCGATCCCGGGGTGGATGTTTTTGACCGCGAAGCGGTATTTATCGAACGACACCTGATTCCATTGGCACGGACATTTCCTCAACTCAAGTTGGTACTGGAGCACATTACCACCCGCGAGGGGGCCGACTTTGTGAGTGATTCGCCCTCCTGCATAGCAGCGACTATCACCCCTCAACACCTACTCTACAACCGCAACGACTTATTGGCTGGCGGGATCCGACCACACCTCTATTGCCTCCCCGTGTTAAAGAGAAACGTTCATCAGCAGGCGATACTTAAGGCTGCTACCAGTGGCAACCCGGCTTTTTTCCTGGGCACGGATTCCGCGCCCCATGCCCGCAACCGCAAGGAAAGCGCCTGTGGTTGTGCTGGATGTTATAGTCACCACGCAGCGATAGAGCTTTACGCAGAAGCTTTTGCACGGGAAAATGCATTGGATAAACTTGAAGGCTTCGCCAGCCAGTTTGGTGCAGACTTTTATGGTTTACCCCGAAATAAAGAAACAATCACCCTGAAACGAGAACCCTGGCAGCTCCCCGATAAGCTCCCCCTCGGCAGTGATGAGCTAAGCCCTCTTGCCGCAGGGGAAACCCTGCAATGGCACATGACCGTATAAAATGGCACATGGCTGCATAACAGGACATATCCGTTTAAAACTATAATATAAGGCTTAACGCGTGACCGCACCTAACGAATTTAACATTAGCAATCGCTTCCGCGGTTTTTTACCCGTGGTGATCGATGTAGAAACCGGAGGTTTTGATGACAGCAAAAACGCCTTGCTGGAAATCGCCGCAGTTACCCTGGACATGGATAACGAGGGTTACCTGACGCTGGCTGAAACCGTCAGCCACAACGTTATTCCCAATCCCAACCTGAGCATTGAACAGGCGGCTCTCGATTTTACAGGCATCGATCCAGACGACCCCCGGCGCAGGGCGATTGACGAAGAAGAAGCATTAAAAAGCGTATTTAAGACCGTCCGAACGGCAGTCAAAACACGTAACTGCAGCCGTGCCGTTATGGTGGCTCACAATGCCCATTTTGACCTCGGTTTTATCAATGCTGCAGCCGAGCGCTGCGACATCAAACGCAATCCATTCCATCCCTTTTCCTGTTTTGATACCGCCACTCTGGCTGGGCTGGCGTTTGGTCAAACGGTGCTTGGCCGGGCCTGCAAAGCTGCTGCAATCCCCTATAGCAACCGCGATGCCCACAGCGCACTCTACGATGCTCGCTGTACTGCTGAGCTGTTCTGTTTCATCGTCAATAGCTGGCAAGATATGGGGGGCTGGCCAGGACACAACTTGTTTATCGATAACTAGGGTGTCATCAAGCAGTTGGCCAGGCAACAAAAAGAAACCATACGAAAAGCTAAAGAAAAGGCCGGGGCAGAGAGCTCCCAGCCCATCGAAAATATCTGATAAAATAGATTAAATCATACAAATAACTAGTTGTTATTTATATATTTTATTCTTCTTGATCTGCATCTGGTGCCGCTTCAGTGATCAACTTCTTTAACTCACCTGTTTTAGCCATTTCGGTGATAATGTCGCAACCACCCATCAATTCACCATTTATCCAAAGCTGGGGAAAAGTAGGCCAGTTTGCGTATTTAGGAAGATTAGCGCGAATATCTGGATTAGATAGAATATCAACATAGGCAAAACGCTCACCACAGGCCATCAGAGCCTGCACCGAGCTCGCTGAAAATCCGCACTGAGGCTGGTTAGGATCGCCTTTCATGTAAAGGATAATTGGGTTCGCTTCAATTTGCTCACGGATAGTTTCCATGATTGCTGTTTCACTCGCTGCCATTCCATCCGACTCATTGACACTCATTATCCCCGACCTCTCTACAATAGCTGACTGAATTAGTCGGATATTTTACCCCTTTTCGGAATTAAGAGAAAGAGTAGCGTCTATTCCTAAGCAATTTTTCTAATCGCGTCAATATCGTGTCGCACAGCCCACCCATAAAAACTGGGGATTGCGATAAGCCCAAAACCGCTTTAAACTTCGCGGTTTTTCCTTGGGGTAGCTAGTGCTGCCCTTTTTTAATTACGCTTAATCTGACCGCAAACACTGCTAATTTCAGCCAATGATCGCGGTAAAATTTTCCGGATAATTGCTATCAAAGTACCACTGAGCGGTACCAGAGCTTGATCCAGACATCACCAGGAAAACCTCTTATGTGTAGAAACGCCAGGTCAGCAGGATTCTTATCGTGTCCAGCCATGCATTAATGAATACCTACGGAGAGCGAGCCCTTACGCTGATCCGCGGTGAAGGCGCTTACGTCTGGGACTCTACGGGCAAACGTTATCTGGATGCTCTGGCCGGGATAGCCGTGTGCGGGCTCGGTCACGCTCACCCGGCGATAAGTAAAGCCATCGCCGAGCAATCAAGCGCCCTGGTTCATTGCTCCAACCTCTACAACATTCCCGCTCAGGAACAGCTAGCGGAAGTACTGCAGTCTGTGTCCGGAATGAACAATCTGTTTTTTGGTAATTCCGGTGCCGAAGCCAATGAAGCCGCGATAAAACTTGCCCGGCTACACGGCCATAGCAAAGATATTGAAGTGCCCGCGATTATCGTCATGGACAATGCTTTCCATGGCCGCACCCTCGCCACACTTACCGCCACCGGCAACCGCAAAGTACACGCCGGATTTGAACCCCTGGTGCGTGGCTTTGTACGTGCACCATTCAACGACATCGAAGCTATTGAAACCATTGCCTCCAATAATGCGGACATTGCTGCCATCCTGGTAGAACCCATTCAGGGCGAAGGCGGTGTTCAAATCCCGGACGTCGATTATCTAAGAAAGTTACGTGTGCTTTGCGATGACAAGGACTGGTTATTCATGCTCGACGAAATCCAGACCGGCAATGGTCGCACCGGTCAGTTTTTTAATTACCAACACCACGATCTATTACCAGATGTCGCAACACTTGCGAAGGGCCTGGGCAATGGCTTTCCTATTGGAGCCTGCTTCGCCAATGGCAAAGCGGCAAGTTTAATGAAACCGGGGAACCACGGCTCTACCTTTGGCGGCAACCCGGTCGCCTGCGCCGCCGCACTGGCAACGGTAAAAACCACCATCGACGAAGACCTGTGTACCTCGGCGGCAAAACTAGGGGATGACTTAATACAACAGTTCCAACGTGAGCTGGGTACGTGCGATAAGGTGGCCGATATTCGGGGACAGGGACTCATGCTTGGTATCGAGCTGAATCAAGCCTGCGGCAAACTGGTTGCCCAGGCCGCCGCACAGGGCCTTCTTATAAACGTGACCGCAGATAAAGTCGTGCGTCTCTTGCCACCACTTATATTTACAGAAAGCCAGGCACAACAACTTGTCGATATTCTGGTGCCCCTGATCCAGAATTTCGAGGCCTAATCAATGCCGACGACAAAAACCTCAACTCAAGCTACCGCACCTGCAAATAAGTTGCGTCATTTTCTTACTCTCAATGACCTTTCCCGCAGCGAGCTGAAAAGTATTATTACGCGCGCAATTAAACTCAAAAGCCTTCGTCAGCAGAATAAAGAACAATCCTTAATAGCCGGAAAAGTATTGGGAATGATCTTTGAAAAGTCCTCTACTCGAACTCGCGTATCTTTTGAGGCCGGCATGGCTCAACTGGGGGGCAGTGCAATTTTTTTATCTCCCAACGATACACAGCTAGGCCGCGGCGAATCCATTGAAGACAGTGCCCGGGTAATTTCCCGCATGGTGGACATCATCATGATTCGCACTTTCGAACATGAAAAGATAGAGGCCTTTGCGCGTTACTCCAAAGCCCCTGTCATTAATGCCCTCACTGATGATTTTCACCCCTGTCAGTTGCTCGCCGACATTCAAACCTTTGTAGAACATCGCGGCGAATTGAGCGGAAAAACCGTAGCCTGGGTTGGCGATGGCAATAATATGTGTCAGTCCTACATCAACGCCGCCGCATTGCTCGACTTTAAACTCAACATCGCCTGCCCCGAGGGTTACGAACCTAATGCTGCTCTGATGGCATTAAATAAAGAGCGAGTAAACATCACTCATAAGCCAGTGGAAGCGGTTGACGGAGCGCACCTTGTGGTCACCGACACCTGGGCCTCCATGGGCCAGGAACAAGAAAAAAAAGAACGCAAGAAAGCTTTCAAAGGCTTCCAGGTTAATCACCAACTGCTAACTCATGCGGCAGAAGACGTGCTATTTATGCACTGCCTTCCAGCCTACCGAGGAATGGAGGTTAGTGCCGAGTTACTTGAAGACCCGCGTTACTCGGTAGTTTGGGATGAAGCCGAAAATCGGCTTCACGCACAAAAAGCCTTAATACTATTTCTAATGGGGTGCTAATTTCCGCAGCCGCTGCTCAACATCACAGCACCAACAATCGCGCTCGACCAGTGGGAATGCCAGATACCGCAGCCCGATGGACTGCAACAAAAATATTACAATCAAAGTAACTCTACAATCTAGGTAAGCTATAACACACAGTAATCGTCAGACGAACGGTCATTGTCTGAAGACGCGCCGCAGTGCTAGAGTCCCTCTTGCATAACAAACGAGCATTAACCATGGAAGAAACAAAAACACCAGGTAGCCTATTATGAACAAGAAAAAAATATTTATAAGCAAACTTGCTGTATTAGCTAGCGCTTCATTGCTAGTTTGTTTTGCTCACTCAACAGAGCATGACGTAGAACCCGCCCCCTTAAATACTGTGGAAACTATAGCGCAGGCAGGAGTAGGTCCACTTTCCCAGTTCACCTGTATACACCAGGCTATAGTCGCAAGTCCGGGCGTTTCAGCACACCTAAGTCAAGCCCCCGATGCAGACGGCCACCCACTGCACGTGCTATTTGCGCCAAGAGATAGCGCCTTTAAGGCTGCAGGTCTCACTACTGCAGACGCCTATCATTGTGATGGGGATACTTTTGCTGGCTGGCCGGCTGATGACGTAACACAAATGCTTCGGGCTCACTATTCACACGATGAAGCGAACAAGTTGTGGAAGCTCCGTAGGCAAGGATTTGTCGTGATGGTTAATAGTGATCAAATGGATCATTTGGGCCCGATAGAAGTGGATCGTATTATCTTTCGTACCTTTGTGGGCGATGCCCTGGTAGTAACCTCCAATGTTGAGACAACAAACGGCGTTATTCATGTGATAAAGCACATGATAACTGATCCCCTTAATCCTTGGAGCTGCCTCCTACCGCCAGAACAATGCTAAAGGTTGACCGGTATGCAAGAGGCCGTGCTAAGCACGGCCTCTTTTTTTATGCACAAAATTTTTGCCCTGGATGTCCCGGCTACTGATTAAGTTTAGGCGTTTTTCCAAGCCTAAGCAGAAGCAATTAAGCGCGACCGCGTCTCCTGATACAAAGTGGTACGCTGATAAGGCTCCCTGCCCGCGGAGCGAATCAGGTGCTCCATCAAGGCAGGCTTCATTTCCTGCCCGTGTTTGGCCCCTGCCGCGCGAGATATACTTTCATTCATCAAAGTACCACCTGCGTCGTTAGCCCCAGCTTGCAGGGCAGCTCTCACCCCCTCGTCACCCATTTTGACCCAGGACACCTGGATATTAGTGAGCACGGGGTGAAACACTAAACGAGCTACAGCGTGCATTAAAATCGCTTCGCGGAACGTCGGCCCACGGCGAGCCATGCCACGCCGGTAAACGGGCGCTTCCATGTGCACAAAGGGGAGAGGTACAAATTCGGTAATACCGCCGGTTCTCTCCTGTAAATCACGAATATGCAGTAAATGCCGTGCCCAGTGTTCGGGCTGCTCCATATGGCCAAACATAATCGTCGATGTGGTGGGCAAACCCTGAGCGTGAGCGCTTTCAATCACCTCCAGCCACTCGCGAGTATTCACCTTATCGCGACAGATCACAGCACGGACTTCGTCGTCAAGAATCTCCGCCGCTGTGCCCGGCAGGCTGGCCAGGCCCAGGTCTTTTAGCCGGGCCAGGTAATCTCCAACCGACAAACCCAAACTGGCTGCACCCTGGCTGATTTCAAGCGGCGAAAAGGCGTGAATATGAATGTCCGGTACCGCGTCTTTGACGGCGCGACAAATATCCAGGTAAGTGTCACCGGTGTAATCGGGATGAATCCCTCCCTGCATACAAACCTCAGATGCACCACGCTGCCAGGCCTCGCGGGTTCGTTCGGCAATTTCATCCAGGCCCAATACGTAGGGTTTGCCCCGTAGATCCTGGTGGGTCTTACCTTTGGAAAAAGCACAAAAGGTGCAGGCATGCTTACACAAATTGGTGTAATTAATATTGCGGTTAACCACGTAAGCGACTTTGTCTCCGCAGACTTCGCGACGCAGATCATCTGCGGCCCTGCAAACCTCCGTAAACTCTCCACCTCGAGCACGAAACAGTCTCGTTATCTCCTGCTCACCAAGTCTCTCGCCACGCAGTGCTCGCGCTATACACTCTTTTATTGCCCAGCCGGCACCAGGCGGTGCCGTTTTCCAACCACCGGTATCGGTCGACCAGGCCGGGGAAGATTCGGTTCCGGGACTCCAGCTATCGCAACGAGCCAGACCGTCACTGTCCATGGCTCGACGTAGGGACTTTGCCATCACTGGATCTTGCCAGGCGTTCAGGTCATTGGTGTAGTCTGGATATACCGCGAGACGTTCCACCAGCAGCTTGCCTGCCTCCCCACTGAGGCGAGCCAGGTCTTCCAGCTCCGGCCAGGGTTTTTCTGGATTCACAAAATCCGGGGTGACCGGTGAAACACCGCCCCAGTCATTGATGCCTGCCGCAATTAATTGCGCTAATACACCATCGTTGAGATTAGGAGGAGTCTGAATATTCATCTCGGCACCGAAAATAATGCGGGTGACGGCAATGGTCCAGAGCAATTCCTCCAAAGGCAGATCCGGGATGTCGGCCATTAAAGTGCCCTGCTTGGCACAGAAGTTCTGGATGATGATTTCCTGGATATGACCGTAACGCAGATGTAATTCTCGAATGGCCCATAATGCTTCTATACGCTCTTCTCTGGTTTCGCCAATGCCAATAAGGATGCCGGTGGTAAAGGGAATGGAGAGTTTCCCGGCCTCTTCAATGCACTCTAAGCGTAAGGCGGGCTTCTTGTCGGGAGAACCATAGTGGGGGCCTCCTTTGGCACAGAGACGTTCGGATGCGCTCTCCAGCATGATGCCCTGGGATACCGATACCTCCCGAGCCGCCTGCAATTCTTTACGGTTCATTACTCCGGGGTTTAGATGCGGTAATAAACCGGTTTCCTCATGCACCAGCTTTGCCATCGCAATCAGGTATTCGTGGGTTGACTCGAAACCCAGTTCAGCCAGTGCTTTGCGGGCACTTTCATAACGCAGCTCAGGCTTGTCTCCTAGAGTAAATAAGGCCTCGCGGCAGCCTGCTTTTACACCTTCACGTGCTACCGCCAGCACATCATCTGGCGTCATGTACAGTTTTTCCAGGTGACCTGG
>JAUUYV010000092.1 GCA_030590275.1 Porticoccaceae bacterium | reverse complement strand
GAGTCCAGCTTGGTTTTGATGGCGTGATTTTCAGTGACGATTTGTCTATGAAGGGTGCGGATGGAATGGGTAGTTACGCGGACAAAGCCCGCAGTGCCCTTAAAGCGGGCTGTAATATGGTACTGGTGTGCAATAACCGAGCTGGCGCCCTCGAGGTTATCGAGGCCTTACACGATGATGGAGTTCAGCCATCGAAAGGTTTATCACAGATGCGCGCACAACGCTCATGGAGCTGGCAAGAGCTTGAAGTAAGCGAAAGAAGGAATCAGATTAAACAGGCTCTTGGGGCGTTAGTTTACGTGTAGGTTGTTACCGAGTTGGCTCCCAGTAATATTGGAAGTTTGTTTCTAAATATTAGTTATAAATTCAAGTTGGAGAAAGAGATAAGCCATGTTGCAGTCCTTTGAAAACTGGTTGGTGGGTTTAACCAAACTGGAGTCCGTTTGGTGGATCGAAATCTTCATTATCGTACTTTTTGCATTATTGTTGGGACTGTTTATTAATAAAGTTTTTGGGACGCTAGAGCGGCATTCTGAGAAAACTAAGAATATCTGGGATGATGCTCTGATTGAAGCCGGACGGAAACCAGCTGTTTGGTTAGTATGGATTGTTGGTGTTAATTTTGCTGCGGGTATCGCGGCGCGCCTATTTGAATCTTCCTGGAGTGAATTAGTAGGGCCCGCCAATCGGGTAGCGATTTTGTTTCTCGGCGCGTTATTTGCGGTCAATTTTATAAAAAGGGCTGAGCACAACCTGATTCATCCGCAATACCTGGATGAACCGATGGATAAAACCACGGTGAGTGCCATCGGTAAATTGATTCGCGCCTCGGTGATTATTACCGTGGTTCTTATTGCTCTGCAGATGTTTGGTTATAGTGTTTCAGGGCTGCTTGCATTTGGTGGTATTGGTGGTCTTGCAGTAGGTTTTGCCGCTAAGGATTTATTAGCAAATTTTTTTGGCGGTATGATGATTTATCTCGACCGTCCTTTTGCAGTGGGTGACTGGATACGGTCACCTGACCGAAACATTGAAGGTACGGTAGAGGATATTGGTTGGCGTCTGACTCGCATACGCACCTTTGATAAGCGACCACTCTATATACCCAATGCTGTATTTAATAATATTGCCCTCGAAAACCCCTCTCGAATGACCAACCGTCGTATCTATGAAACCGTCGGTGTTCGTTATGATGATATTAATCAGGTTGAAAATATTGTGCGCGATGTAAAAGCCATGCTTGAGAAACATCCCGAAATTGATACCTCCCAAACCCTGATTGTTAACTTTAATAGCTTTGCTCCTAGTTCCCTGGACTTCTTTGTTTATACGCTGACCAAAACCACGAACTGGGTTCATTTTCATCAAGTAAAGCAGGAGATCTTATTAACCATTGCGGCAATCATTGCGGGTCACGGTGCTGAGATTGCATTCCCAACGTCGACGGTGAATTTATCGAATGATATTACTCACAATCCTTCGGCTCCGGGCTTAGATCAGAAGGACAGCGAATCCAGAGTTAGTATTGAGGGGCCTTAATAGATACACCGGAAATCACTATGAATAAATTTTCAAAAATTGGCATTATCGGTGGTAGCGGCTTGCAAGCACTGGAGAATTTTAATGTGGAGGAGGAGCTTTCCGGTGATTCCCCCTGGGGCCGACCATCTTCTCCAGTTTATCGGGGTCGTTTAGATAATAATGAAGTTTTTTTTCTACCTCGTCATGGTGGGGATCGTGCGATACCGCCACACAAAATTAATTACCGCGCTAATATCGCAGTCCTGGATGAGTTAGATGTAGATTGCGTACTAGCATTTAACGTGGTCGGTGGAATAAGCTCTAATTACGGTAGCGGGGTGTTAGGTGTACCAGATCAGATCATTGATTACACTTGGGATCGTGAACACACCTATTGGTCCGAACAGGGAGCAGATGTACTTCATGCCGATTTTAGTGCGCCTTACGACGAGCAGCTACGGCAGAGCTTGAGAGCGGCAGCAGAGTGTGCCGGATTACCGGTAGAAAATGATGGCGTTTATGGAGCCACACAGGGCCCTCGTTTAGAAAGTGCAGCAGAAATAATACGTATGGAGCAAGATGGTTGCAATGTAGTAGGCATGACGGGTATGCCTGAAGCCGGTCTGGCACGAGAGAAAGGCATCCCTTATGCCTGCCTGGTATTGGTTGCAAACCCCGCAGCGGGGAAATCCACCGAGCTGATTACTATGGAAGATATCCTGGCCGTTGTGGCTGAAGGTATACCTAAAGTACAAACAATACTAGCCGAGGCCGTTGCTCAATTGATCGGTAAGTGAGGTAGTCGTGGAAGGCTTTTCGATTCCGATCGAATGGGGTTTGTTGGGCTTGGCGCTGAGTGCATTCCTGTCTGCCACCTTGTTACCGGGTAGCTCCGAGGTGCTATTGCTGTTTTTAGCCAACCAGGGTGACATCGATTGGAGGCTATTATTGATAGTGGCCAGTACCGCAAATACCCTGGGTGGTGTCGCTACCTTTGCCATGGGGTTTTGGGCGGAACGGGGCCTGGTGAATACAAAACATATAAAACCGCCATCACAAAAGTTTCTTGGATGGGTAAAATATTTTGGTTACCCCGCTGTTTTTTTTTCCTGGCTTCCCGTAGTTGGCGACGGCTTTTGTTTGGCTGCCGGTTGGTTGCAAATGCGATGGTTGCCGGTCACCGTAGTTATGATCTTAGGTAAAACTGCCAGGTACTGGTTGGTTTTACAGGTGATTGATTATTGATGGGCATGCTTAAAAAACTATTCTTCCTGGGTTTACTGATGGCCTTAGTCCTGCCCTTTGTAATAAAAACTAGAAACGGAGAGTCAATCGTTACTACACAAGCCGTTGTTGGTAATATGGAGAGACCACTTGAAACTATTAAAACAGAGCTGAAAAAGCTAGCCTCGGTTACACAGGGACTTGGGAAGGTTACTTCTGGCGACGGTAAAATAGCAGATGTCGGTGTTAACGAAGGGATAAAGGTTTACCGCTGGCGCGATGATAATGGAAATTGGCAGTTCTCCGATCAGGAAAACCCGGTGGGGGCATCGGATATTATGCTTGTTAAGATGGCGGTTGAGGCTGATGGTGTCGAGTCAAAGGGTGCCAAAGCCAGTGGTGGAAATAATACAGATTCCGATAAAGGCGCCATGAGTGCGAAACCTGAAGACCTGGAAAAATCACCTTTGCCGTTTACGGTTTCAGCCAAAGAGCTTGAAAAAATGATTGAGAATGCTGGAGATATGCAAGACTTTATTGATCAATACGATCAAAACCTGGATACCGTTGGTGGTCAGAAGAATCGTCGGTGATTCACTTATCCTATCTGAAGAAAGAATTACTAATTACCGACGATTTCCCCGCTGTTATGTACTGCCCAATGATAGCTTGTTAAGGGTTTGTTGATAGTTCATAGAGGGCTTAGCCAATCATGCTGTAGCCGCCACTAGCAGATAAGACCTGGCCCGTAATAAATCCCGCAGCTTTCTGGGAGGACAGGAACAGTACCGGGTTGGCAATATCCTGAGGTCGGCCAATACGTTTTAGCGGTAGAGATTTAGCGATTGCGGCAAATTGCTCTTCGGTAAACATGGCATCCTTGTCCTTCCACATGCTGTTTTCACTGGTTTCGTCTGTTGAGTCAGGTACGGTGACACCTGGGCAAACACAGTTACAGCGAATATTATAGCGGCCATTTTCCTTTGCAATGGTTTTCATAAAGCTGTTGGTTGCGGCTTTTAGCCCACCATAGACAGCTTCTCTGGGCTCGCCCTGGCGGCTGGCATCGGAGCTTATGGACACAATGGAGCCGCCGCCGTTTGGCGTCATATGTTCAAGAGCGACTCGAGTGCAGTTTAGAACACCCAGATAGTTAATCTTGATTAATTTATCCCATAATTCTGGGGTGGTCTGGGTGAAAAACATTAAGTCATCCCAACCGACGTTATTAACAAGGCAGTTTATGCCACCGTAGCGTTTATTCGCTTGCTCAAACATGATTTCCACACTGGCCAGGTCAGTGACATCAGTTTTAATAACCTGCACATCGCTAGCACCTTGTTCCAGTGCAGTTTTTGCGACACGCTCACCAGCTTCGGTGTCGAGATCAGCGATAGTGATGTTAGCGCCTTCGGCAGCAAAACCCAGCACAATTCCACGACCGATATTAGAAGCACCACCGGTGACAATAACGGATTTTTCTTTGAGATCGAGATCCATAGTGACTGTTTCCTGCTTGTCTATTTAAGGTATTTGCGAAAGTTTGGTGTGCGTTTTTCACTGAGGGCGTTGACACCTTCACGGGATTCTTCGGTATCGTAGTAGAGTTTTAAAGCTTGCAAGCCCAGACTGCCGATACCGCGAATGTGTTCTGTGGAGGCATTAAAAGAACGTTTGGCAATGGCAATAGCCGTAGGGCTGCGCTCAGCAATCTCTGCACACCAGGAATCCACTTCTTCGTCGAGCTTGTCATCGGCAACGACGGTATTAATCAGGCCCATCTCGAGCGCTTCCTGGGCACTGTAGCGTCGGCACATATACCAGATTTCCCTGGCCTTCTTTTCGCCAACCACGTGGGAGAGATAGGCGGTACCGAACCCCGGATCTACCGAGCCCATTTTTGGACCAACCTGACCGAATTGTGCGCTCTCACTCGCGATGGTCATGTCGCAAATCGTTGCCAGAACATTGCCGCCACCAATGGCATATCCGCGGACTTTGGCAATCACTGGCTTGGGCACATCGCGAATGATGGAGTGGAGTTCTTCCACTGGGATTCCGATGGTGCCACGACCATCGTACTGGCCATCGTGCGCCGATTGGTCTCCTCCCGTACAAAACGCTTTATCGCCTGCACCACTTAGTACGATGGTAGAGATGTTGTTGTCGTAGCCAGATTTTTGAAAAGCGTGGATTAATTCGTCAGCGGTAATGCCGCGAAATGCATTGTATTTTTCCGGCCGGTTAATGGTGATGTAGGCGGTATGATTTTTTTCTTCGTAAATAATGTCCTGATAGTCCACTTTTTGCTTGCTCCTAAATTGATAGAATGAGTTGGGAGAGAACAGTTTAAATTTTTCGGGCCTCGAACACTGGGTCGCGTTTTTCGAGGAATGCGGCCAGACCTTCACTGACATCATCATCTTGTAAGGCAGGAGCCGCGAGTCTGGTTTCGTGACGCAGGCTGTCTTCCAGGTTCATATCCTGACCTTGATCGACTAGCTGTTTCATAAGGGCCAGGCCACTACTGCTTTTCAGTGTTAATTTCTGGCAGTAATCAAACGCGGCTGAATGCAGTTCAGCGTCCGGTACCACGTAATTAACCAAACCGATATCAAGAGCTTCCTGAGCGCTTAACCAGCGGGCACTAAACATTAAATCCAGAGCTCTGCGTCGACCGATTAAGCGGGGCAGGCGCTGGCTGCCACCCCAGCCCGGCACCAGGCCAAATTGAGCATGTTGATCGCCGAGTTGGGCGGACTCTCCGGCAAATACAACGTCCCCTGTTAGCATGAGTTCGAGTCCTCCAGCGAGAGCCAGTCCCTGCAATGCAATCACGACGGGCAGGGGGCTTTGTTCCAGGCGGCGCAGGGTTAATAGTCCCGTCTCCAGGAATACTGCCAGCTTTTCTAGTGAATCGCGTTTGCCAGTCACTTCTTTTAGGTCGGCACCTGTGCAAAAGTGTTTGCCTTCTGCCTTTAGCATCAGGCAGCGTATTTCCGGTCTGGCTTCCATAGCCTCCACCGCGGCTAGCAATTGCTGATGAAGTTGAAGAGACAGGCTGTTGAATTGTTTGGGGCGATTCAGGGTGATAATACCCACTGCCCCCCGAATTTCGGTGCTTACCAAGATATCCGTTGTCATTTAGTTATCCAATAATGTTTTGTTGTTTTGTTTTAATGGCGAAGGGTAAGCAACATTTAGGCTATTCTTCCTACGTAATCCCGTGCGATGATCATCTTCATGATTTGTGCCGTGCCGTCACCAATTTGCATGCCCATCACATCTCGCAGTCGTTGTTCGAAGGGCAATTCATTGCTGTAAGCTCCATGACCGTGGGTTAACAGGCATTGGTGTACGATATCGAAAGCAAGCTTCGGTGCCCACCACTTGGCCATTGCTGCCTCCCTGGTGTGCTTCTTATTGTTTGCTTTTAACCACAGGGCTTTCAGGCAAACCAGGCGTGCGCCTTCAAGTTGGGTTTCTGCCTCGGCTAAAGGGAAAGTGATGCCCTGATTGGCGGCCAGTGGTTTGCCGAAGGTCTCCCGTTGTTGAATAAATTCCCAGGTTTCATCGAGACACTTCCGGGCCACTGCAATGCATTGCAGTCCAATTAACGCTCGGCTGAAGTCAAAGCCCTGCATGACCTGAACAAAGCCTTTACCCTCGTCGCCAACCTGGTAGAGCTTGTCTACGGTTACGTTGTCGAAAAAAATTGATCCCCGTCCCACGGCTCTTTCCCCAAGATCCTCGAAGCGGGACCGACTAATGCCGGGGCTATCCAGTTTTACCAAAAACGCGGATACACCGTGAGCTTTTTGTTCTGTTGTGCCGGTGCGAGCAAACACCAGGTTGATGTCGGCCTGATCAGCCAGAGAGATAGATGTTTTTTCACCATTGAGAATAAAGCTGTCGCCATCGCGTTGTGCTTTTAAACCCAGACTAGCGGCATCTGAACCTCCTCTTGGTTCGGTTAAGCCAATAGAACCGAGAAGTTCACCCCGACACATTGCGGGAATGACCTCTTCAATGGCTTCGCTAGTGGCGTGCTCGACAATACAATTTGCCAGTAGTGAGGCCATGATTTGTACATAGGCTACATTCATGTCACCTTCAGCGATGGCTTCGGTGATGAGTCCGGAGGTCAGTGTGTCTAAGCCGCT
>JAUUYV010000162.1 GCA_030590275.1 Porticoccaceae bacterium | reverse complement strand
CAATACTCTCTCCAGGCTCCCCGCAAACCCAATATGACCCCATTTTATGGTCGTGGACAGTTGGGGTTTTGACCTGGATCAGGACAATTGAAATGCGATGTGGCGGCCGCATTTTCTGACACCACCAACGATAATATTGCCGGCGTTGTGTAAGCGGCATAGGCGCCTGCTTTGAGGAAAGCTCGACGCGCCTCACTTTGAGGACTAGTGCCTTCAGGCATATCAGAGTTTTCTGGTAGCTGGTCTTTATCTTTCTTCATAATATCACTGTATCGCTTCGTTAGGCTTTCATTTTTCCTGATTATAGCAATGCTCTCTCAGTCGACAAACCATAAAGATGGCTCGCCGAACCCTGATAATATATCTGTTTGCAGTTAAAAAACAAAGTACTGCATTAGCGCCACAAGCAGTTTATCTGACTTATCGAGCAAGCTCTGTGAAGCCCTTCACATTCCCCGCATGAAGGGCCTTCGAAAAATCACATAGATATTGCATTAATAAGTTTATATAACCAAATAATTTTAGTAGCATTTATATAAAAATTACTGCCAGCTCCACACCCGCCAGCAAGCAACTAGACTCCTAAGCAGAGACGGCTTACACGATCTCAATGTCACTCCCTCTTCTGCTACAATGCGCGGCCTCCGCTCTACTGGAATCGCCCCACCCCATGGAACCAATGCTGAATATCGCGCTACAGGCAGCCCGCGCTGCAGGCGACCAAATTGTGCGCGCCTCCGACCGACTTGATCGGGTGAAAATTGACATCAAGGGACAGCACGACTACGTCACCGAAGTGGACTGGAATGCGGAGAGAATCATTATTGAACAACTGCGCAAAGCCTTCCCCGATCACACCATTATTAGTGAAGAAGCCGGTGTGCAAACCGGGAAAGACTCCGATTGCGAGTGGATTATCGATCCCCTGGATGGCACTACCAACTTTATTCGGGGCATCCCCCACTACGCCGTTTCTATCGGCTTTCGGCAAAAAGGCCGCCTTGAACACGCTGTGGTCTACGACCCAATAAAACGGGAGGAGTTTACCGCGAGCCGGGGCAAGGGAGCCTACCTGAACGAAAAACGTATTCGGGTTTCCGGGCGCGTAAACACCTCGGGCGCGCTATTCGCCACTGGAATCCCGTTCAGCAGCGACCCCTTTAAGAATATCGAACCCTACCTGGCCTGCATGAAGGACCTCGCTGAAGATTCATCGGGAATCCGTCGTCTTGGTGCGGCCTCTTTAGATCTCGCCTATGTGGCCTCAGGACGTTACGACGCATTTTGGGAAATGTTCCTTAAACCCTGGGATATCGCCGCCGGCACACTTCTGGTGCGAGAAGCCGGAGGCATGGTCAGTGATTTCCAGGGTGGCGATCACCAACTAGACACCGGACATATTGTCGCCAGCACCCCGCGCCTGTTTAAAACCACGCTTAGCGTCGTCGGCAAGCATCTCGGCCACCTCCATTAAGCCCTTCCTGTCGACCAGCCACCTTCTGCCTTTCATTTAACCTGAGGGCCGCGTCGCTCATGCTAAACGTGGAGAGTTTCATACAGGAAAGGTACCCACAGTTTTACGCCAGACGCCCCCTACTCCGTAAACCACTCATCACTGCATTACGCAGGCTCTTCCACGAAAAGGAATTGCAGCAATTTGAAACCCAAAATCGTGACCTGAAGGGTTTCGACTTTGTGGAGCAGACGCTGGCTTACTTTGATTTTAGCTATCACCTGCGGCAGAGAGAATGGCAACGCATTCCTGGCCAGGGCAAAGTCGTTATTATTGCCAACCACCCCATCGGATCTCTCGATGGCCTGGCCTTGCTTAAAATAGTAAGGAAAAGACGCCCCGATGTAAAAGTCATCGCCAACGACATACTCAGCGCGATTAAACCTTTGCAAACAGTGTTATTGCCCGTTGACAATATGGGCGGCAATACGCCTTACCAGAACCTCAAACATATTCTGAAATACCTGGAAAACGAAGGTGCAGTCATTATATTCCCTGCAGGGGAAGTCTCCCGCTTTGGAATGAAGGGCGTCCGTGATGGTACGTGGAACACTGGCTTTCTGCGCATTGCGAGTTCAGTTAGAGCACCCGTGCTACCCGTATTTGTCGATGGCCGAAACTCCTGTTTTTTCTATGTACTATCTTTTATAGCCGAGCCAATCTCTACCGCCTGGCTGGTAAGAGAAATGTTTAAACACGCTAGCCGTAGGATCGAGGTACGTATTGGCGAGGCTATTAGTTATCGTGCCTACCAACATTTAGAACAGCCGCTTGAAGAAAAAACCAATCTATTCAAACGGCACCTGTACCGTATCGGCAGTAAGCACGATAGTCCTTTTACTTATGAAACCGCTATCGCTCGCCCTGAGATCCGCACCCTGTTACGGGCTGAAATCCACCAGTGCCCACTATTGGGCAACACTGCTGACAACAAACACATCTATTTGTATCGTATGCAGGCGGATAGCTGCATCATGCGAGAAATTGGCCGCCTGAGAGAGTTATCCTTCAGAGCAGTCGAAGAGGGCTCTGGACTGCGCCGCGATCTCGACAGCTACGACCAGCGCTATCAACATTTAATACTGTGGGACGAAGATGAAAGGGAGATTGTCGGTGCCTATCGCTTCTGTGATGCTCGTATCAAGAGGCACCTATATACTCAGACTCTGTTCGACTTTGAACCCGCAATGGATCATTACCTTGCTCAGGGGCTCGAATTAGGCCGTAGTTTCGTACAACCCAAATACTGGGGTAAGCGCAGCCTCAGCTATCTCTGGTATGGTATTGGGGCCTTTCTTCGCGAGAATCCTCAATATCGCTACCTGTTTGGGTCGGTTAGCCTCAGCAGGGCCTACCCGACATCAGCCCTGGAAATACTAGTCTTTTTTTACCAACAACATTTCCCGCCACCCCAGGCCCTCGCAACACCAAGGAATCCGTTTATCATTTCCCCCGAGCGACGCACAACACTGGCAAAAAGCTTTCCCGGTGAGAGCTATCGTGAGGAGTTCGCTCTACTGAAACAAAAACTAGCCCAGATGAATCTCTCAGTACCCACTCTCTATAAACAATATTCGGAAACCTGTGATGCCGGTGGAGTGCAATTTGCAGGCTTCAACATTGATTCAGCGTTTTCTAATTGTATAGATGGACTGCTTATACTCGACCTGGCACGTATAAAAGTAGAGAAACGCACCCGCTATATCAACCCTGGTCCCCGTCCAGTAATCCCTTCATGAGTATTAGTCCGTCCCCTGTTTTCCTATCCGTGGGTGTACAATGCAACGACCTTGAAGCGACATTGTCTGGCCCGTATCAAAAGCAAGCGACTCTACGGCTCCCCGACCAGGATCAGGCTTACCCGGTATGACCAAAGACAAAACCACTCATTTCGGCTTTGAACAAATCACCCGGGAGGAAAAGTCCTCCCGGGTAGCTGATGTTTTCCACTCCGTTGCAGCAAAATACGATTTCATGAACGACCTGATGTCCGGGGGCTTACACCGGCTCTGGAAGCAGGCCACCGTCGAGTTAGCCGCCGTGAGGCCAGGACAACGAGTATTGGATATTGCTGGAGGTACCGGTGATCTCGCTGCCAAATTTGCAGGAAAGGTTGGCTCTGAGGGTCTGGTCATACTAGCCGACATTAACGATTCCATGCTCAAAGTCGGACGGGACCGGCTGCTGGATCGAGGTGTCAGCGGTAACATTGCCTACACATTGGCAGATGCCGAACAACTGCCTTTTCCCGATAATACCTTTGACTGTATTACCATCGCCTTTGGACTGCGCAATGTTACCGATAAAGACCGTGCCCTTCGCTCCATGCAAAACAGCCTTAAACCCGGTGGTCGTTTGCTGGTACTGGAGTTTTCCAAACCGACTAACCGGGCACTGGAAAAAGTTTACGACCAATACTCCTTTCATTTACTACCGAGAATAGGACAAATCGTCGCCGACGATGCCGAGAGCTATCGCTACCTCGCTGAATCTATTCGTATGCACCCGGATCAAAAAACCCTCAAAACCATGATGGAAAACGCTGGCCTCACCCAATGCCAGTACCACAACATGAGCGGCGGCATTGTTGCCCTGCACAAAGGTATAAAAACTTGATCAATTTATGTGCAGATATTGCCGGCCAGAGCACCGCTGACCTGATCAATCAGGCCTTAAGCGAGAATCCAAAATGCCAGGAAGCTTTGAGTGTCATCGGGACAAAGATCATCGCTTTTGAAATCACACCAGGTCTCGATGATTTTTTTATACCAGCCGTATTTCCAGTAACACTTATTCCCGAAACGCTTAGCACCGTTTTTCTTACCATCCAGGATGGCGAGCTCGCACTAAACTCAATTTCCGACGAAGCCTTGTTAGCAACAGCCAATGTCACCGTGCGCGGCAATCTCATGGCCCTGCTTCTATTAGTCTGTTTAGAGTCACACAAACCAGAATCGGATCAAAACATCGATGGAAACATCGACAGGAGCATCGATAACTGGATCAACACAAGAACAAATAGTTTAACCATCAGCGGTGATCAGGCTCTCCTATCGGAGGTCATAAGCATACTGCAGCAAGTGGATATAGACTGGGAGGCGAGACTCGCTACTGTAATTGGTGATATCCCGGCCCACCTCCTGGGTGAATCCATCCGCAAGACCAAAGCCTGGGCTGAAGATAGCCACCAGCGCCTCTGGGAAAGCTATCAGAACTATCGCAATGAAGAACAACAAATCCACTCAGGCAATTCCCTCGGCGACTTGATTGCTAATTTTAGTTCCTGGCTGGACCCAAATCGCTTTAACAGGCCTTAATTAGTGCTTAAGCCACTCTTCCGCAGCTTCTATATTATTCGAATCGCCCTTCAATATCGGCTGGATACTCTCTGCCATGGGCTTTCACTACCGTGGCCTTTACATGCACTACTCGCAGTAACGCGCTTGCTACCGAAGCCCAAACGAACACGCGGGGTCCGTGTACGCCTGGTTATCGAAGATCTGGGGCCGGTATTTATCAAGTTTGGACAGTTGCTTTCTACGCGGCCAGATCTCATTCCAGAGGATATTTGCGTAGAACTGAATAAACTTCAGGATGATGTCCCGCCGTTTCCCTCTGATGAATTCGTCAACATTGTCGAGTCCGCATTAGGGGAAACCGTCGGCACCCTGTTTGAAAGCTTCGAGCAAGCGCCAATGGCCTCCGCCTCCATCGCTCAGATTCACGCTGCGGTGCTGAAGGACGGTCGAGACGTGGTGGTGAAAGCGGTAAGGCCCGGCATCCGTAAAACAATCGAACAGGATTGTGCACTACTCATAGCCCTGGCAGGATT
>JAUUYV010000253.1 GCA_030590275.1 Porticoccaceae bacterium | reverse complement strand
GGTCTGGCCATTGCCATCGGCATGATGGTCGATGGTTCCGTCGTAATGATGGAAAATATTTTTTCTCAGCTGACCAAAACTGATTCCTCGCACCTGGATACAGATACGAGCGAAGAACTCGAAGTCGAACTAGATGCCAATGAAAGCGAACAGCGTATTAATAAAGACAGGCAACGCGACTCCAGCATTCATTTACGCATTCAGGAGGCTGCTCGCGAAATCGCCAGCCCAGTATTTTTTGCGATCATGATTATTGTTGTGGTCTTTGCTCCCTTATTCTCGCTGCAAGGCGTGGAAGGCAAGTTATTCCAACCCATGGCCATTTCCATTGTCGCAGCAATGCTTGCCTCGTTAGTTGTCGCGCTAGTGGTGATACCGGCATTAGCAAGCTTTGCCTTTAATCAGGTGCCACGCCATCGGGAAAGTCCGGTATTGCGCCCTATCGCTTCTGCTTACCGCAAGATATTGAGTAGCGCATTGGCTCATCGCAAGCGTGTCATCGTATCGGCAGCAGGTTTGTTTGTCCTGTCCATGCTGATCACCACGCAACTGGGTACTGAGTTTGTACCTGAGCTGGAGGAAGGCACCTTAAATATTCGGACGACTCTGGCACCCTCATCTAGCCTGGAAACATCCGTCGCACTCGCCCCTAAACTGGAAGCCATCCTGATGGAGTTCCCTGAAGTCACCTATGCGCTCAGTCTGATTGGCCGCGCAGAGGTGGGCGGCGACCCCGAACCGGTATCCAATATCGAGACCTATGTCGGTTTAAAACCGGTATCGGAATGGACCAGCGCCGATAATCGTTACCAACTCCAGGCCTTGATAGAAAAAAAGCTCTCCGTGCACCCAGGCCTGCTGTTCTCCTTTTCACAACCCATCGCCACGCGAGTGGACGAACTGTTGTCCGGTGTTAAAGCCCAGCTCGCCATTAAGTTATTTGGTCCCGACCTCAAGGTACTCGCTGCCAAAGGTCTGGAGATTGAATCCCTGGTCAAGCAAGTCGATGGCACACGCGGCGTGTCCATGGAGCAAATTAAAGGTGAGGCCCAGCTTGTGGTTCGTCCGAACCGCGAGGCATTAGCACGTTATGGTATGGCCGTTGAAGAAATCATCTCTCTGGTTTCTGACGGCATCGGCGGAGCATCTGCCGGTCAAATTATCAGTGGCAACGAACGTTACGATATCTACGTTCGTCTGGACGAAAGCTTTCGTGATAGTGCCAGCACGATTCGTGATTTATTGATCGAAGCACCCAATGGAGCCTGGGTACGCCTGGGCGAGGTGGCCAGCGTGGAGATTGAATCCGGGCCGCCACAAATTCGCCGGGATGATGTACAACGCCGGGTGGTTATACAGACCAATGTTGAAGGTCGAGACATGGGCGGCCTGGTTAACGAACTGAAAGAACGCATCGACAATGACATCGATTTGCCCACCGGCTACAGCGTGGTATATGGAGGGCAATACGAAAACCAGCAACGGGCGCAGGCTCGCTTGATGATTGTTGTGCCTATCTCCTTAGCCTTAATTTTTTTATTGCTTTACTTTGCATTTGGCTCCTTAGGTCAGGCCGCTTTAATTATGGTCAATGTACCGCTGGCTTTGATCGGCGGCATTATCGCTTTGTGGCTGTCCGGGCAATATTTATCGGTACCGGGCTCCATTGGTTTTATCGCGTTATTCGGTGTCGCGGTACTGAATGGTGTGGTCATGGTGACCTCCATCAACCAGTGCATTACTAATACTGGCGACGTGGAAAGCGCTGTTCAAGAAGGCGCAAACTCGCGTCTTCGACCGGTGTTGATGACTGCGTTAATTGCGGCTTTGGGGCTGATACCTTTATTGCTCTCAAATGGCATCGGTTCTGAAATTCAGCGACCTCTCGCGACGGTAGTTGTCGGTGGCCTGGTCTCCAGCACCTTATTGACTCTTCTGATTATTCCCGTCCTCTACACATGGTTTTCACGGGGCTGGCTGAGTGAAAATTTTGCCAGGGCTTAGTGATCCATTATCTATAGTATTAACTTTAATGGCTAAGCTTAAGTGGAAATCCTTTTTATAGTTTTAATCTCCAGAATTTAATATCCAGAAAGTAATGTCCAGGAAACTGAGTTAATCCTTAAAACTGTCATCGATTTCTCCAATTTAATAGCTAGCTTGCAGACGGAAACCGGGAACGATATAGCTGAAATCATCTGCCCCGGCTGGCTTTTCTGTTACATGGCTTAAATGAAACGAAAGTGCCAGGCGCTCGGCAAGACTTAATGTGTAATAGCCCTCTAATAACTCTTCATCATCGCCAATACCAAGCTCTGTCTTCGCAAAACCCAGCCCCCAGATGTCGCCCGGATTAAAGCTGAAACCGTCACCAAACTGTACGCCAGCACTAAAAAACTCATCGTCATCGCCACCGATTGCAACTTCCGCCGAGCCATAGCGGAAAAATAAATTAATGTTCGCTGAAATCAGCTGATCGAAACTAACACCATAGGCGCTCAAATCGCCATCGGTATTATCGGTACGATACCAGACACGATAATTACCGATGCCGGTATCGAAGGGATTAAATTGGTAGCCGATTTCAGCCAGTTTAAACAGGCCATCAGACAAGTTTTCGGCGCTACTGTCACTTTGCTGATAACCTAACTTGAGAGTGATACCATTTTTAGGGTCATAGACACTCGCCATACCCGCGCCATTTTCAGAAAGACCCAACATTGGATTATTCACCAGGGCATCACTCAAAAATTGTGAAGTCTCATCGTTAGCCACCACATTACTATCGAAGAAATTGGTTAAATCCAACTTACCTATGGTGAGTGATAGCTCCTTGTCGAAAAGCTCCGTCATCAACCAGGCTTCTCGCAGCCAGACATCACTGCTCTGATCGTCGGGGTCGCGCAAGCGTGCCGTATAACCGTTAATATCGGTCAGGCCGCCAAGTTCACCGTCCGCTGTAGTGCCACTCAAACCAACGATGTCGGCATAGAAAATAGTATTTTCAGCCATCTTCGCAGTGAAATGAAAGTCCGCAGATGCCAATTGATAGAACTTGCCATCGGCTTCCCCATCTTTACCATCAGCCTGGTGTGCGTACTGCATAGTAATGGCTGCATCAACACCCACATGTATGCGACTTGCGGCCTCACTCGCCAGGGCATCAGCAATTTCTTCACTAATAGTCTGGCGACGATAAACCCCTTCCCGTGGATCAATCACATCGGTGGAAGTAGCGGATTCAGGTCTTGCGTGTTCAACTCCCTCGTCATCAGCATATACCCCAGCTTTATTAACGTAGGATTCGGGATCCGATGGCATCGCTGCTGCTTCGAGCTCCCGTAGCCGCTGTTCAATTAAATCCATACGCTCTACCTTCTTTTCGAGCTCGACAATGCGTTTGAGTAGCTGTTCACGATCACTGTCTGCCTGCACCAGAACACCGAAAGAGGCTACAAAGGCGGATAACAGAAGAGCCCGTGATAGATAAAGCGCAAGGGACTTTTTAAATGCTAACTTATCCCGGCAATACGTCGTATGAAATGTCCAAATCATTTTTTAACCACTATACTGATCAACTTTCGTGTAAATCGCCCCAAATAAATAAGGGCTTAAAATAAAGGGCCGAAAGTATAATTGATATAAGTACTATGCACGATGGCCTGGACGTACTTAAAGCAGAGATCGCCAAGTGTTAATAATCCCAGTAAAGGTGACGATGATACAATTTAACGCTAGTTTGATCCTGGGGAGAATATTAAATGCGGAATATCCTTTACCTGCTGGGTGGTTTGTTTGTTGTACTCATCGTAGCTGTCATCGGTATCAAGGTGAAGTTCGGCGACGGCATGCGGCTCGAAGATCGGACGACCGCCCCCCT
>JAUUYV010000285.1 GCA_030590275.1 Porticoccaceae bacterium | reverse complement strand
GAGTTTGATCTAAATCAAACAAATAAACGAAGAATAATAATTACAGTAATCAGATAAAAACTTGGAATAGGAAAAAGCTAACAGTTTTCTGTTTAACATAAAACTGTTAGCTGTCCTTATACGAAATAAAACAAGACGGGGCTTAGATCATGCCTGGTATATAAATATTGGGGTGCTTACCAGGAAAACAAGCCTGTAAGTATTGAGAAATGTCGCTTAGGAAAACTAATTTATGGGAGAGTATCGACAGGGGAGCCAGACTTAAGATAGATGACTGCCGCCATCGACAGCAATTATCTGGCCATTTATGTAGCTGGCGCTAGTGATAAGAAAGTACGCCAGACGAGCGATGTCCTCTTCGCTGCCCAGTTTTCCGAGAGGTATTTTCTTTAGGATACCTTGTTTTTTTTCATCGCTGAGCCCGGCATTGTTTTCTGGCCAAAGGATGGCTCCGGGTGCGATACCATTGACTCGAACGGAGGGAGCGAGTTCTTTGGCCATGGATTTGGTCAACATCATGTTGCCTGCTTTGGCGATGCAATAGATGCTGTGTTTGGTAAGAGGCTGGCGGGCGTGGATGTCGGCGATATTAACAATAGCGCCCCGCGAAACAGTAAGGGCTTCAGCCAGAGCCTGACATAAAAAATAGGGGCCTTTAAGGTTGCTAGCAAAGAGTTTGTCCCAGTCCGTTTCGCTGGCTTCAGCCAATGGCGTGGGATAAAAGTTCGATGCGTTATTGACCAGTGCCTCGATATGTCCCCAGTGATTGAGGGCGGTGGTCGCGAGAGTACGTACCTGTGCGACATCGCTCAGATCTGCCTGTAGGGCGAGTGCGCTATTTGCTCGTAGTGAGTCGAGCTCCTTACGTAATGTTTCAGCCGTTTCCAGTGAATGGTTGCAGTGGATAATTACGTTGTATCCCGCGTTGTGCATATGGCGAGCGATGGCAGCACCAATTCGACGTGCGGCTCCGGTGATAAGTACGACGGGTATCGAGGGTTGCGTGTGTTGTTCACTAGATTTGGGCATAAACGTGTTTTGATGGACTCAGGCAGGCTTACTGTCGATTTGTTGTTCGAGTTTCTGCTTTTTGTAGGTAGCAATAGTGTGCAGGCGTGCCTGATCAATCGCTTCACCAAGTTGTTTGCCGGCGTAGTCTTTATCTGCAAATTGGCTGGCGGTTATATTAAGCACCAGTGGGGCTAGTTCTCTGAGCCAGTCGGAGGAGGCGTAACTATCATTTTCTAGCCCTAATCGACCGCGGGCATCGGCTTCACAGGCTAGTAAGAAGGGTTCCAGTACTTCGGGACGACGGAAGAGGTCGATTCCTTTAAATAATTTTAAGATGGTGGCGGGGCGTAACGTATCGATTTTGTGGCATTGCAGGTGGTAGCGGGTTACCGCCAGGGCCAGGGTCTGGTAGCGTTTTGGGACCCGTAAGCGAGAGCAGAATTCTTTAACTAAGGGTACACCCGCCTCTTCGTGGCCGATATGGCGGGGTAGTATGTTTTGAGGAGTGTGGGCTTTGCCAAGATCGTGTACTAGAACTGCAAAAATAACCTTTGGGTCGTCGCTCAGTTTGACGGCTTGATCGAGAGCCATTAATACATGGATACCGGTGTCGATTTCTGGGTGATAGTCAGCTCGCTGGGGTACGCCAAATAATCCTTCTAACTCAGGGAATAACACGGCCAGTGCCTGAGAAGCTCTTAAAACTTCGATGTAAGTGCGTGGAGAAGGGCTGTGTAGCGCCTTTTCGGTTTCTCTCCATATCCGCTCAGCAGAGAGATGCTGTAGTTCGCCGTTGGCGGCTATTGTGGACATAAGCTCCAGGGTTTCATCAGCCACCGTGAAACCGTAAGCTTGAAAGCGAGCGGCAAACCGGGCGACTCGCAAGACCCGCAGAGGGTCCTCAATAAAGGCGTCGGATACATGACGTAATATTCTCTGTTCGAGATCACTGCGTCCGCCATAAGGATCAATCAGATTACCATCGCTGTCTTCGGCAATGGCGTTGATAGTGAGATCGCGACGGGCGAGGTCCTCCTCAAGGGTGACCTCCGGGTCGGCATGAAAGGTAAAACCGGTGTGTCCGGCTGCAACTTTGCGCTCGGTGCGGGCGAGGGCGTATTCCTCGTTGGTTTCTGGATGGAGGAAGACGGGGAAGTCCTTGCCTACGGGCTTGAAACCTTGCTTGAGCATCTCTTCTGGGCTTGCACCCAGCACCACCCAGTCACGTTCGCTGACCTCCAGGCCGAGCAGTTTGTCGCGGACTGCACCGCCCACCAGATAGTTGATCATAGTGAGATGGTGCCATATTGGACTGGGGTACACAAAGCTCCCTTTTCACAGGAAACATTCGTTGCTAGCTGGATGTAGATACCTTTGTTTTGCGGACGTCGTTTTTGTCACTCGATGGTTTTGTTGCAGTGGCGGTTTTACGCGGAGCTTTAGTCTTTTCCTCGCTGGGTTTTCCAGACACTGCTTTAGACGCTTTACTGCATTGCAGCAGAGGTTTGAGAAAGTGCCCGGTGTGAGATGCCTCGTTGTCAGCGACTGCTTCCGGTGTCCCCAGGGCAATGATTTCACCACCTCCGTTGCCACCTTCTGGCCCCAGGTCTACAACCCAGTCCGCAGTTTTGATGACGTCGAGGTTGTGTTCGATAACGACTACGGTGTTGCCGTGATCCCGAAATCGGTGCAGTACGTGGAGCAACTGCTGGATGTCGTGAAAATGCAGGCCGGTAGTAGGTTCATCGAGAATATACAGAGTCTTGCCGGTATCCCGTTTGGACAGTTCTCGCGATAGCTTGACGCGTTGGGCTTCACCGCCCGATAGCGTGGTGGCTGACTGCCCTAGCTTGATATAGGTAAGTCCTACATCAATCAGGGTTTGAAGCTTGATGGCTATGGTCGGGATGGCATCGAAGAATTCTCGGGCATCTTCGATGGTCATTTCCAGCACATCGTGAATGTTCTTTCCTTTGTAGAGAATTTCCAGGGTTTCACGGTTATAGCGCTTGCCACTACAGACCTCGCAGGTGACGTAGATGTCTGGAAGAAAGTGCATTTCGACCCGGGTTACACCAACTCCCTGGCTGGCTTCACAGCGACCACCTTTGACGTTAAAGCTAAAACGGCCGGGTTTATAACCCCGTGACCGGGCTTCCTGGGTTCCAGCAAAGAGTTCGCGAATCGGAGTAAATATACCCGTGTACGTTGCGGGGTTAGAGCGCGGTGTGCGGCCAATAGGG
>JAUUYV010000155.1 GCA_030590275.1 Porticoccaceae bacterium | reverse complement strand
CTTGTTACCCATCGTGGTGGTCATACTTTTCTTCCAGTTCCTGGTCTTACAGCAGCCCTTACCCAATATTGGTCAGCTATTTCTGGGCCTGGTGTTTATCATCCTGGTACTGACTTTTTTTATCCACGGTTTGGAGCAAGGACTTTTTCCTATCGGCGAATCCATGGCTCATGCCTTTGCTCGTAAAGGCAGTGTAGCCTGGCTCCTGGTGTTTGCGTTTTCCCTGGGTTTCGGCACCACTGTCGCCGAGCCCGCTTTGATTGCCGTTGCCGCCGAGGCAGCAGAAGTTGCTGCCAGGGGTGGGATGATTGCTAACTCTGAGGAGGCAAGAATCCGCTATGCCACCGGCCTACGGCTTACGGTTGCGCTGTCCGTCGGTATCGCCATCGTTGTTGGTGTGATTCGTATTCTAAAAGGCTGGCCGATTCAATGGATAATCATCGGCGGTTATCTGCTCGTGGTAATAATGACCATGTTTGCACCAAAGGAGATCATCGGTATTGCCTATGACTCCGGGGGTGTTACGACCTCTACAATTACCGTGCCTCTGGTGACTGCGTTGGGGGTTGGCCTGGCCTCTTCGATCCGGGGTCGGAATCCGATGATCGATGGTTTTGGTTTGATAGCTTTTGCATCTTTGACCCCGATTATCTTCGTTATGGCCTACGGGATGTTGCTCAAATGAATATTTTTAGCGAGTTAGTGGGCACCATACTCGGCACGGTTAAAGATGTTGTTCCTATTGCCGTTATCATTTTTGGTTTCCAGTTTTTGGTGATAAGAAAAAAGCCTGCTGGCCTGGGTGAAATATTGCTTGGCTTTGTCTGGGTATTAATTGGTTTGTCTTTTTTCTTGTTGGGTCTAGAGTGGTGTTTGTTTCCCCTCGGTCGCCTTATGGCGGAACAGTTGACCGATCCGACATTCATAAACGTGGCGAAATCAACCACCGAATCAGCAGCAGATTCGCTGGTAGCCATACAATGGCAAGACTACTTCTGGGTCTATTTGTTTGCTTTTTTAATAGGTTTTAGCACTACTATTGCTGAGCCCTCGTTGATAGCGGTAGCGATTAAAGCTAACGAGGTATCAGGTGGAGCTATCGGAGTCTGGGGTCTGAGAATCTCGGTGGCGATTGGTGTTGCTGTAGGGATTTCTTTAGGTTGCTATCGGATTGTGGCTGGCGATCCTATTCACTGGTACATTATTGCCGGATATCTTGTCGTGGTAGTGCAAACTGCGATGGCTCCGAAACTTATTATACCGCTAGCCTATGATTCCGGGGGTGTTACTACCTCCACTGTTACCGTGCCACTGGTCGCGGCGCTTGGTCTTGGACTCTCCGAGGCGGTGCCCGGTAGAAACCCTTTGATTGATGGTTTTGGCTTGATAGCCTTCGCGAGCGTCTTCCCTATTATGTCGGTTATGGCTTACGCCCAGTTATCAGAACTAAGGTCTAGTTATTCGAAAAAAATACAGGCAAGAAAAGATAGTGCCGATGAGCAATCAAAATCTGTGTGAGGTGAAAGCATGCATTTCAAGGTAATTATGGTTTTTGTGGAAGACGACAAGACGGATGCAGTGGTAGATGCAGCAAGGGCAGCTGGAGCTACCGGAGCTACTGTCATTAATAACGCTCGCGGGGAGGGATTAAAAAAAAGTAAAACTTTTTTTGGTCTGTCGCTGGAAACTCAAAGAGACGTCGTTGTGTTTCTTGTAGAGGAACATTTAAGCCGTCATATTCTGGAGGAAATTAACCGTATTGGCGAGTTTGATGCTAAGCCAGGTACGGGTATCGCGTTTCAGATAGATGTCGAAGATGCCCTTGGGGTAGGCAAACAAGTAGAGAAAATCACCAGTGAGGTGGAGGAGTTACTGTAATGAACAGGAAGGTTATAAAAGTGGGCGATGTCATGCATGAAAAACATCTAGAGCTGGATGGCCTGGCAACGGTCAAGGAAGCCCTTGATGCGATGAAAACAAATAGGACGGATGTCGTTATCGTTAAAAAACGTGATGAGCACGATGCCTTTGGGATAGTTTTATTGTCTGATATCGCTAAAAAGGTGCTGGCGAAAGATCGGGCGCCCGATCGCGTTAATGTCTATGAAATTATGTCCAAACCCGTGATCCCCGTCGACCCTGAACTCGATGTGCGCTACTGCGCAAGATTATTTGATAGAGTAGGGCTGTCCAATGCGCCCGTGATAAGTGACGGTAAGGTTGTTGGTATTGTGAGTTACGAAGGTTTGATTTTTGATGGTTTGTGCGAATTGGATACTGAGTAAGACGGGTGTTTTTGTTTTGGTCAAAGGCCTGTGTGCGATGCAAGAGAGCTGACTGTTGGGGGGCTATGTCTTATTCAATCGCTTCCGTCTAGCTACTTCGGGATTAAGTGAAAGTCACGGTGAGCAGGGGTTTTATGTGGGCTGATCGCGCGAAAAATTTGGATGTTGCGGATACTTACCCTTTCAAGGCTCTAATCGTTGGCTTTCAGCTCGCCATGTATAGAATTTCCAGGGCGGAGTGTAGATGAATCTACCGGGCTGCATGCCATAATAAGTAACTTAATAGTATTGGAGTAGGTTGTGTCGCGTGTTAGAAAAAGTATTCTTGCTAAACCCTTCGTTTATCGTCGTGTCATTTCGGCATTATTACTGACATTGCTTACTGGCGTTTTCGCCTCAGCTTCTGCTACCACTGCTCCTGAGCAAACTGAATACGTAGTGACTCGTCAGCCAGTGCACGATCTGAAATCACTGTTTGCGATGATACAAACTGTCGACGTGACCTATGCTCGCGCCCGTATCGGCGGTACTTTGGTGGAACTGCTGGTTGATGAAGGCGATGTTGTGACTGCAGGACAGCGTCTGGCTCGGGTACGAGATAGTAAGCAAAACCTGCAGATCGCCGCTCTGGCATCAAAGTTACGCTCCCTCGACGCACAGTTGCAGCTAGCGAACACCACCTTTAAAAGGGTGAATAAGCTATATAAGGCTGACAAGATGAGTGAGTCCGCGCGAGATGAAGCGCAGACTCAGGTTGATGTTGTCACGGCAGAAATAGCAGCCATCAAAGGCGATCAGGCAGTGATTCGCCAGTCTCAAATAGAAGGCGATGTTCTGGTACCAGCGAGTGGCCGTGTATTACAGGTACCCGTTACTCAAGGTTCGGTGGTGCTGCCCGGCGAACTCATTGCCGAGATCGCAGCCGAGAGTTACATCCTTAGATTGTTGCTGCCCGAACGTCACGCCCGCTTCATTAATGTTGGCGATACCGTGCTGGTGGGTAATCGAGGCATGCTGGATAAGGGTTTTATTACTGGCGCTGACGCACAGCGTAAAGGGGAAATAAGCCAGGTATATCCAGAGCTTGATAATGGGAGGGTGGTGGCCGATGTGGTGGTCGATGGCCTTGGAGATTTCTTTGTGGGTGAGCGAGTGAGGGTCTGGGTAGCCACGGATGAAAGGTTGGCTTACATAGTGCCGCCTCAATATCTGCATCGTCGCTACGGCCTGAGTTATGTTTATCTGGCAAATGGAACGGAAGTGGTCGTACAACCCGGCCTTGAGCTGGAATTGGGTGTCGAAGTCTTATCCGGCCTGCGGGACGGAGATGTGCTGGTTACCGAAGTGTCTACATCAGTGAGACAGACTAAACCCGAAGACAAGACGGAAGAGTAATCGTGAAGTTAGGTATTGCGGGACGTCTTGCCCAGGCCTTTGCAGAATCTGCTCTCACCCCATTAATTCTCATTATCGCCCTGGTGCTGGGCGGGCTAGCGCTATCGGCTATGCCACGGGAGGAAGAACCTCAAATCACTGTGCCCTTTGTCGATATCATAATATCGACGCCGGGCCTCAAAGCCGAGGATGTTGTTGAGTTAGTCACCAAACCTTTTGAGGACATTCTTAAGGGTATTGATAACGTCGCCCACGTCTTCTCCATGACCCGGGATGATGGCATTGCCATCACCGTGCGTTTTGATACCGGGCATGACGACGATTCGGCCATTGCTCGTGTCAATGACGCTATTGATGCCAACCGTCACCGTCTCCCCCCGGATTTGCCTGCGCCGCTGGTGGTGGGGCGCAGCATCGATGATGTGGGGGTTATCGTACTCACACTGTCGCCGCGACCAGGTAACGAGGGACGTTGGGATTCGGCCATGTTGTATGAGCTTGCCGAAGAACTAAAGCACGAACTGGTCAAAGTTGATGATGTGGGTTTGACCTACATCGTTGGTGGGCATCCCACAGAAATACGCATCGAGCCTGATCCAGAGCGTTTGTCGCTATACGGCGTAACACTAAACCAGGTGATGGACAAAGTGCGCAATGCCAATCGTGCATTTTTAAGCGGTAGCTTGCGGCATCAGGATCGAGACATGCAGGTGATTGCAGGTCAGACCCTGCAAGGTACCACGGACGTTGGCCTGCTGGTAATTACTACCGTCGACGGCCGGCCAGTCTACCTGCGGGATGTCGCCAATGTCACTCTTGGCGCTAGCCTGGACAAGCACGCTGTCTGGCAAATGTTGCCGGTTGAGAACGCCGATGGCGAGATCCATTATGAACGTTTGCCTGCGGTCACCCTGTCCATTGGTAAACGTAAGGGTGCTAATGGTGTACAAATTAGCGACGATGTGCAGAAGCGCTTAGAGCTTGTCCGTGGTCGGATGATTCCGGATGAAGTTCAGGTTGAGATTACCCGTGACTTTGGGGCGACTGCCAAGCACAAGGCCAACGAGTTGATGCTGCATCTAGTGTATGCAACTGCCGCTATTGTGTTGATCATGGGAGTGTTTCTTGGCTGGCGGGAAGGCCTGGTGGTTATGATTGTCATTCCCGCCACCATTTTGCTAACTTTTTTCGTGTGTTGGTTGTTAGATATTACGCTCAACAGGCTGACCATGTTTGGGCTTATTTTTGCTATTGCCATTCTGGCCGATGATGCCATTGTAATGATCGAAAACATTTCCCGACACTGGAAAATGCTCAATGGTCGCAGCTGGAAACAAGCCACCATAGATGCTGTCGCCGAAGTTGGTAATCCCACCATAGTTGCCACATTTACCGTTGTAGCGGCTATGTTGCCGATGCTCTATAGCACGGGTTTCAATGGACCGTTTATGAAGCCGATTCCAATATCGGCCTCTTCTGCCATGTTGTTTTCCCTGTTTCTCGCCATTGTCGTGGTGCCCTGGGCAATGTTGAAGTTGCGCCATAGTGATGGGGATTCTACCGACGAAGTTGGGGAAGATGAATTTGAAGACGAGCACGAGGCTCAAGGCGGCGTTTTTGGGGCGACGTACCGACGCTGGGCAAGCGGTCTGTTACACACGCCGCGCAGAGCAAAAATGCTACTAGCGGTGGTGGTGCTATTTACTTTGGCGACATTTTTATTGCCCTATTACAAAGTGGTTATCTTCAAGAT
>JAUUYV010000026.1 GCA_030590275.1 Porticoccaceae bacterium | reverse complement strand
GTTATCCCAGGGCATATTGGGGTGCTGCCAGCTGATCCAGGCTAAAGTCGATTGGTCTGGGTTTAGGCGAGGGCAGGCATAGAAATCAGCCCCCGATACTATCCGGGTAAGCTCTTGCTTCCCCCTTACAGAAATCGCGGCAATAAAATTTTCCGGCTCCTGTTGCTCTTCGCGATGTTGTTCACAGACAGTGATTAGGCGTTGGCGACGACTATCCATAGCCAGTTCGGCAAAGCGCAGACCCTGGTCTGCCGGCGTTAGTGCTTCGGGCAGTGCACAAGGATCGTTGAGATTGAGACCATAGATACGCTGGTCGTCCTGCAGGACAAAATACAAACAGCCTTCGTATACGGTGTAAGGTTTGCCGCCGTATTCGTGAACCCGGCTACGTGCATTGAGAGGCGATGGGAGAATTTCTTCGATGGTTCGCTGTGATTCGGGAGGCTCAGCCTTCGTACTTTTTAGATTAAGGTTTTGGTCTGTCGGCAAGGCATCGGATCGCCGCATTCGCATAATGGTGTTACGACCATTTTCGTCGGGGCGGGACTCAAGCCAATACAGGTAGTCGCCATCGTAAACAGTGTAATCTAGAGTGCCCGCCGCACCGGCTGCCAACTCAGGGGTGATGGGACTAGGCCAACTGCCACAGGGCCTGTTGTTGCAAGACTTTGATGTGTTTTGTGTGTCGTCAGCCACCGGCAAGTTTCACCTGGTAACCCGTATCGCTCAGGATCTTGCGGATTTTCTCCCGGTGATCCCCCTGAATTTCGATAATGCCATCTTTGATCGTACCGCCGGTGCTGCATTGTTGTTTTAGCTGTTTAGCGAGGGTTTTGAGTTCGCCTTCGGGCAAGCCCAGGCCACTAATGGTGGTCACCCCTTTACCTTTGCGACCGCTGGTTTCGCGCCGAATACGTACGATGTTATCGTTCGGGGAAGGTTTGCTCGAATTGCTTTTATGGTCGGAGGGTTTAATACGCCCCTGATCGGTACTGTAAACAAGTCGGGAGGTTTTATTCATCGCTTACCTGCAATATTATTTTTCCAATATGGGCATTGCTTTCCATTAATTCGTGGCCTTTGGCGGCATCAACCAGCGCCAGGGTGGTATGAATGATCGGCTTTATGCTGCCTTTTGAAAGTAGTGGCCAGACTTGCTTGCGAAGGCCTTTAGCAATGCGTGCTTTGTCAGCCACCGGCTGGCTACGCAAGGTTGAGCCGGTTAGAACCAGTTGTTTAAGCATCATGGGCATTAAGTCGATTTCGACTTTTGAACCCCGTAAAAAAGCGATAGAGACGATGCGAGCCTGAAAAGCAGCGGCCCGAATATTTTTTTGAATGTAGTCGCCGCCGACCATATCGAGGATAACGTTAGCTCCTTTACTGACAGATTTGATACCTTCCACAAAGTCGCTCTGGTGATAGTTAAAGGCTTTTTCAGCACCAAGTTGTTCGCAAATGCGCACTTTTTCATCGTTACCGACGGTTGTGAAGACTCGCACGCCCATGGTAGCAGCAAGTTGGATGGCAGTAGTACCAATGCCGCTTGCTCCTCCGTGCACTAGAAATATTTCATCTTTTTGCAGTCCTGCTCGCTCGAATACGTTGTGCCACACGGTGAAGAAAGTTTCAGGCAGCGCTGCGGCTTCGCAGGTTGAAAGTGAATCGGGTATGGGCAGGCACAAACTTTGATTTGCGACGGCATACTCCGCATAGCCCCCACCGTTTAACAGGGCACACACCTGGTCGCCGATACTCCATTGTGAGGCGCCGTCGCCCAGAGCGACGATTTCTCCCGCAACTTCGAGGCCGGGTAAATCCGGTGCGCCCGGCGGTGCTGGATAGCCACCTTTTCGCTGTACAACATCGGGGCGGTTAATACCGGCGGCCTTAACTCGAATCAGTACTTCTTCGTTGCCGGGCTCGGGTATTGCTCGCACGGTCGGGAGCAATACCTCCGGGCCTCCAGCTTCACTAATTTCAATGCAGTTCATGGAATCGGGTAAAGGCATTTAGAAATGATTCTCTCAGTTAGGGGGCTTGTGATGGCGGTTTCAGTAAACTCTTAATTAGGGGCAATATCAGGGATGATAGCGTACCGAGGCCCTCGCAGTCATTGGTTGAGGGTCATCGGCTTAGCATGTGCTGAGCAACAAAACTGATGCATAGAATCGCGCCCGTCAAGGGTATTAATCGTGGCCAGAGACCTGGTGTTCGGGAGCGCTGGTTGAGGGTAAACAAAGCCAGATTTACCAGGGTAAACACCAGCAAAATTAAACTGCTAGTGAGTTGCGCCAGGATAGATAGTGGTAGCGCAAGCGCGAATGTCAGTACCAATATGCCAACTAATATTGTCGCGAGTAAAGGTGTCCGAGTGTGATCGTGTACCGAGGATAATATGGCAGGTGCCAGGCCACGTTTGCCCATACCATAGAGCATTCGAGAGGCCATAATGATTTGCAGCAGCGCGCCATTAACGACGGCTATCATGCCGATGCTGCCCATTACCCAAATCGGAATATCGGTGTGTCGCTCGACAATGATTGCAAGGGGTGCTTCAGCCCCCGCCAACTCGTCGATGGGGAGAGCGGCCAGTGCTGTTATAGCAACCAGAAAATACAGGAACGCAGATACTGCCAGGGCGATGAGGATTCCCATTGGGAGGCTGCGCTCGGGTTCCTTCACCTCTTCGGCCATGTTGACCATATCTTCAAAACCGATAAATGCGTAAAACGCGATAAATGCCCCGGTGCCTACCCCGGCCCAGGCCAGACCGGAGTCGGGGAGTAAGTAGTCAGATGCGTGGCTTAATAGATTTGGGATTTCTGCTCCACCGGCATAAATCACCAGGGTTAGTCCAAAAAATTCGAGCAGGGCTGTGGCGACGGCAACGGAAACCGAGAGGTTGATGCCCCAGGCTGCAATAGCGGTCAGGAGGCATGTCAGCGATAGTATAATTAGCCCGTCGGGCAGGTTAGCGAATAACTTAAAATACCCGGTAAAGCCATTGGCGATGGTGGCTGCGGAAACGATACCCGCAAACACAATGGTCCAGCCGACGATAGTGGATAAAGCAGATAATCCGAAGGCTTCCTGCACATAAACGGCTTCGCCCGCGCTGACTGGAAATTTCCGAGATAAGTGAGCATAAGAATAAGCGCTGAAACTGACAATGATTGCAGCGAGCAAAAACGAGAGGGCTGAGAAAGAACCGCTGGCAGAGACCACTTCTCCTAACAGCACATAAATTCCGGCACCGATGATGGTTCCGATGCCGTAGAGTGTAATGCGAGTGGTGCCCAGTGAGCGGTTTAGCTGAGTTTGTTTAGCCATAGCTTCCGATGTGCTTTTGATTTAGAAGATCGATCACGGTGGATTAAGATTATAGCGGCTGTCCTCTGGTTATAATGGTAATTTTATATACCTGTGGACAGAAAACCGTTGTTATATTGATTGTTATGTTGGAAGACGGCTTGTTCGTAGTCCCGGTTCGCATAAGCAATAGTGATTAACATAAAGGTAAGGATGAATGCGAGTAAAGCCAAATAGCTTGCGCGACAGACTGGGATTAATCGTCTTTGGGACGGATACGCCTGCCGGAAAATTATTTGATGTGGTGTTGCTTTACGCCATTCTGCTTAGTGTGGCGGCAGTGGTGCTCGATTCTGTGGAAGCTCTGCACCTGCGCTACGGCCAGTGGTTTTTCTATCTGGAGTGGATGTTTACTTTACTGTTCACCATAGAATATTTTTTGCGTATTTATATTGCGGATCGACCACTTCGATATATGTTCAGTTTTTTTGGCGTAATTGATCTGATATCTATTGTGCCTTCCTATCTGGCTTTGGTGATCACTGGCGCTAATTACCTCTTGATTATTCGTATGATTCGGGTATTGCGGGTTTTTCGGGTATTCAAACTGGTTCGGTACCTGGCGGAGGCAAACATCTTGCTTCGAGCGCTGTATTTGGCGAGAAGGAAAATATTGGTCTTTTTTTTCACGGTTATTGTTTTAAGTTTTATATTTGGCAGCTTAATGTATGTCGTGGAGGGGCCCGAACACGGCTTTACCAGTATCCCGAAAAGTATTTACTGGACCATCGTAACGATTACCACAGTGGGCTATGGCGACATTACGCCGCAAACGGTATTAGGGCAGATGATTTCGGTTCTGGCGATGTTGTTAGGTTATTCTATTATTGCAATTCCGACGGGTATTGTTACGGCGGAATTAGCCGGAGAGATGGGCCGGGAGCGGCAGTGTCGAGTGTGTCAGGCTTGTGGCGGACGCGGTCACGATGGTGATGCCGCGCATTGTAAGTTTTGCGGTACGGAAATGCCCTTGCCGGATTAAAGTATGTTAATTACTCCATTATTCGGTATGAATTTTTAAACTGTTTAAAGCAAATTGATCATTTTTTAGGATGGAGAGGTGTAGCGATATGGCGGGAGAATATGATGTGGTTTATCAGCATTCCTGTGACGATCCTGAAGCATTTTGGCGGCAGGCTTCAAGCGGTATTGACTGGTATACCGAGCCGGAAATCATTGTTGATGATAATGAACCACCTTTTATCAAGTGGTTTCCCGATGGTGTACTCAACGCCTGTTATAACGCTCTCGATCGCCATGTGGAAGGCGGGCGCGCCGATCAACTGGCATTAATTTACGATAGTCCGGTTACCGATACCCGGCAGAGTTTCACCTATCGGGAATTACTGGAAAGGGTCTCCTGTTTTGCGGGCGCTCTGAAGGCCCGTGGTATTGAAAAGGGCGATCGGGTAATTGTTTATATGCCGATGGTGCCAGAGGCCGCTATTGCTATGCTGGCCTGTGCGCGAATTGGGGCAATTCACTCGGTGGTCTTCGGTGGCTTTGCCGCCAATGAGCTGGCGGTAAGAATTGACGATGTACAGGCTAAAATGGTGTTGGCTGCATCTTGTGGAATTGAGCCCGGGCGTCTGGTTCCCTATAAGCCTCTGTTGGATGAAGCCATAGAGTTATCGGCTCATAAACCGGATACCTGCATCATATTACAGCGGCAGGAAATGGTTGCGGAGATGATCGCGGGTCGGGATCTCGATTGGGGTGAAGTGGAGGCTGCGGCCTCGCCCACTGCCTGTGAACCGGTGGCAGCAGGACACCCACTGTATGTGCTTTATACCTCCGGCACTACGGGCGAGCCCAAAGGTGTGGTGCGCGATACCGGTGGATGTGCAGTGTCCCTGCACTGGAGCATGAAAAATGTCTATGGGCTTGATCCGGGCGATGTGTTCTGGGCTGCTTCTGATGTGGGCTGGGTGGTCGGGCATTCTTACATAGTCTACGGACCTCTGTTTAATGGTAGTACTTCGATCCTCTATGAGGGAAAACCGGTGGGTACTCCCGATCCCGGAGCTTATTGGCGGGTGATTTCTGAGTACGGAGTTAAGGCATTTTTTACTGCGCCTACGGCTTTTCGCGCGATCAAAAAGGAAGATCCCAGCGGTAACTATCTTAATGCTTACGATTTAAGCGATTTCGAGACTTTGTTTCTGGCTGGAGAACGCTGTGACCCCGATACCTTGAGTTGGGCGAGTGACAAACTGGGGATTCCCGTTATCGACCATTGGTGGCAAACCGAGCTGGGTTGGCCAGCCTGCGCCAACTGCCGAGGTATCGAATTACTACCAGTGGTACCTGGTTCGCCCACCAAGCCGGTACCCGGTTTTGCTCTAAAAGTACTGGACGGGGATGGTAATGAGCTGCCTGCGGGTGATATTGGTGCTCTGGTGCTGAAATTACCATTGCCGCCGGGGAGTTTTACCACGCTGTGGGGTAATGATGAGCGCTTTGTCTCGTCTTACTTCGCTACTTTTCCCGGTTACTATGAAACCGGTGACGCGGGCTACATCGACGAAGCTGGTTATGTCTTTGTGATGGCTCGTACCGACGATGTGATTAACGTTGCTGGACATCGTTTGTCTACTGGTGCCATGGAGGAGGTGCTGGCTGCTCATCCCGATGTTGCTGAATGTGCTGTCATTGGTGTGGCCGATGAGCTCAAGGGGCAGTTGCCGCTGGGGATGATCGTCCTTAACGACGGTGTAAATCGATCGGACGATGAAATCTGCAAGGAGTCTATCCTGTTAGTACGCGAGAAGATCGGTCCTGTGGCCGCCTTTAAACTCTGCGTTGTGGTTAAACGTTTACCGAAAACTCGCTCTGGAAAGGTGTTGCGGGCGACGATGCGGAAGATCGCTGATAAGGAAGTATGGAAGCTGCCGGCGACCATCGACGATCCGGTGATACTGGATGAAATTACGGCGTCTCTGTTTACCCTTGGGTACCCCTTAACTTAATAATTGCAAAGGGGATTTTTAAGCGAATTCGGATTGTCCTGGCAGTAGTTGACACTAATTCTTATTTGCAAGATTGGCGAATTTGAGGTATAAAAGCGCCCAGCTTGTTTGCTTGGCTCCCTTAGCAAGTACACGGTATCTGCCTTATCTATCCGGCTATCCGGGGATGACTTAAGTGTGTTCCCGACGACCCAGTTAAGTTCTGTATTCCAGTGTGATGCCTCTCGTTCTAAAGACCCTCGGCGGTGTCGGGGGTGCGCTTATAGGTGCGAAGAGTTGAGGGTGCAGGTAACTAGAAGCAAGTGGAAACTTAACATATAAGTCACGGCCTCCGGAGGTTTGAGGTTGAAGCCAACAGACATAAAAGACCCAGAATATTTTCACCGGGTGGTGGACTGCCAACACGCGTGTCCAGCGCATACCCCGGTGCCGGAATATATCCGTTTAATCGCAGCCAAGCGTTACAGTGACGCTTATATGGTCAACTGGGAATCTAACGTATTTCCCGGTGTGTTGGGCCGTACCTGTGATCGTCCCTGCGAGCCTGCGTGCCGCCGTATTCGGGTAGAGGAAGAACCCGTCGCTATCTGTCGTCTTAAGCGAGTGGCGGCGGATAACAAGGGTGATATTAGCCACCGCTTTCCTACAGTACCATCACAGAAAAATGGCAAGCGTGTTGCTCTGGTAGGTGGTGGACCGGCATCGTTGACCGTAGCGCGAGATCTCGCTCCGCTTGGTTATCGGCTTGATTTGTACGAAGAGCAAGGCAAAGGCGGCGGATTTATGCGCAGCCAGATTCCTTCTTTTCGGCTGCCGGAAGAAGTGCTCGACGAAGAAGTTAATTACATCCTGGACAGGGGTGTGGTGAGCCATATTGATACCTATATCGACAGTTTGAAGGGGCTTTTGAACAAGGGCTACGATACTGTTTTTGTGGGTTCTGGGGCACCTCGGGGGCGTGATTTACCGAAATTACCGGGCCGGAAAAAAGCGGATGCGGCGATTCATATCGGTATTGACTGGCTGGGTAGTGTGGCCTTTGAGCACACTAAGAGTATTGGTAAGCGCGTGATCGTGCTGGGTGGTGGTAATACTGCCATGGATTGTTGCCGGACTGCGCGTCGCCTGGGTGGCGAGGAGGTCAAGGTGATTGTGCGCAGTCCCTTTGCTGATATGAAAGCCTCTCCCTGGGAGAAAGAGGACGCCATCGCCGAAGATATTCCGATTATCGATAATCACGTTCCCCACGAATTTGTCCTGGAAGATGGCAAGTTAGTGGGTATGAAGTTTGATCGAGTAAAAGCTCAGTACAATGATTCGGGTAAACGCACCTTAATATCCACTGGCGAAGAACTAGCATTTTACCCCTGTGACGAAGTATTGATGGCCATTGGTCAGGAGAATGCGTTTCCGTGGGTTGAGCGGGATATTGATATTAGTTTTGACCAGTGGGGAATGCCGAAAGTAGATCCTGCTACCTTTCAATCGACTAACCCGAAAGTCTTTTTCGGTGGTGATTCAGCCTTTGGGCCGAAAAATATTATTACCGCTGTGGCCCATGGTCATCAGGCTGCGATTTCCATTGATGCGTTTTGTCGGGGTGAAAGCCTCACAAAACGGCCGCCGCCGAATACCAATTTGACCAGTCAAAAAATGGGTATTCACGAGTGGAGCTACGATAGTCAGATTGAGGACGACCTGCGTTACAAGGTTCCTCATGCCGAGAAACAGGCGGCGCTGAAGGATCGTCGGCTGGAAGTCGAGCTGGGTTTTGATGTGTCTACTGCCTTTAAAGAGGCGGAACGTTGTTTGAACTGCGATGTACAAACAGTATTTTCCGAAGTGCGTTGTATTGAATGTGACGCCTGCATGGATATCTGCCCGACAGATTGCATAAACTTTATCAATAACGATGAAGAGGGCGCTTTGCGGAAAAACCTGCGTATGCCAGCGAAAAACCAGGACCAGGCACTCTATGTGTCTGATACGCTCAAAACTGGACGTATTATGGTTAAGGATGAAGATGTGTGTCTGCACTGTGGTCTTTGTGCGGAACGTTGTCCTACTTCGGCATGGGATATGCAGAAATTTCTTTATGAGGTCACTAAGGCCTCGGTGTTATGAGTCGTGCTATGAAACCTATCGAAGGCCTTAACGATTTCGTAATCCGCTTCGCTAATGTTAACGGCACTGGTTCGGCCAGTGCTAATAATATGTTTGCGAAGTCGATCTTTCGCATGGGAATTCCGGTAAGCCCAAAAAATATATTTCCATCGAATATTCAGGGCTTACCCACCTGGTATGAGGTTCGTGTTAGCGAAAAAGGTTATCTGGGGCGGCGTGGTGGCATCGATGCCGTGGTGTGCGTTAATCCGCAAAGTATGGCTCGTGATATTCAGGACCTGGAGTCAGGCGGTTATTTTATTTACGACAACACCAAGCAGATAGATTTACGTTTGATGCGCGATGATGTGCAGTTTATTGGTCTGCCGCTCACTGCGATTTGCCTGCAGGAATATACCGACCCGCGACAGCGTCAACTGTTTAAAAATGTTATTTACGTAGGGGCGCTATCGGCCTTACTTAGTATCGAATTTAATGTGCTCCGCGACCTGGTAGGGGAGCAATTTAAGGGCAAGGAAAAACTAATAGCGCCAAATATTCACGCCCTTGAGCTGGGTTATCAGTATGCTCAGGAGCACTATCAGTGCCCTCTCGGGATTCGTCTGGAACGGAGCGATGCCGTTGGTGACCGTATTTTAATGGAAGGTAATGCGGCTCTCGGCCTGGGTGCCGTGTATGGTGGAGCGACGGTGGTGGGCTGGTACCCGATTACCCCATCAACCTCAATGGTGGAAGAATTCGAGAAATACGCTACTCGCTTGCGTATTGACCCCGGTTCTGGGCAGAAAAAATTTGCTATCGCTCAGGCGGAAGACGAATTGGCTGCCATAGGTATGGCCATCGGAGCAAGCTGGAATGGCGCGCGGGCTTTTACCGCAACTTCGGGGCCGGGTGTCTCGCTGATGAGCGAATTCCTTGGTCTGGCCTATTTTGCCGAGGTTCCCGTAGTACTGTTCGATATTCAGCGATCGGGACCCTCTACCGGTATGCCTACTCGAACCCAACAGTCCGATATTTTGGCGGCAGCTTATGCTTCCCACGGCGACACCAGGCATGTGCTGCTGTTTCCGGCTACGCCCCACGAGTGTTTTGAAATGGCGGCAGATAGTTTTGATTTGGCGGATCGATTGCAAACGCCCGTTATTGTCCTTTCCGACCTTGACCTGGGTATGAACGATAATATGAGCGATCCCTTAGTATGGGATGACACCCGCAGTTACGACCGTGGGAAGGTGCTCAATGCTCAGGAGCTGGAGGATCTGGAGGAGCGATTTGGTCGCTATCTGGATGTGGATGGCGATGGTATTTGTTATCGCACCTTACCCGGGACCCACCCTACCAAAGGTAGTTTTTTTACTCGGGGAACCTCGCGGGATGAGTATGCTATTTATACTGAGGACAGCGATGCCTATGAGCGTAATATGGAACGCTTATTAGCCAAGTGGGAAACTGCGAAAGATTATGTGCCTGCACCTGAGTTGTATAAGGATAAGCAAGCGACGACTGATGGTGTGATCTTTTTTGGTACCAGTACCGATTCCACACTTGAAGCTTTGGACCTTTTACATCCAGAAGGGATTCATCTGGAT
>JAUUYV010000257.1 GCA_030590275.1 Porticoccaceae bacterium | reverse complement strand
GGGCGTTGGTGTTATCCGTGACGGTTGGGCGCGACGCAATGTGGCGCGGGCATGTCAGTGGAACTTGAACAGTATTAAAGATTTTTCATTGCGCAAGCGATTGACTCCCGACTACACACCTATGTGTAAGCGCCTGGTGATGTCCTCCGAGTTTTATCCTTCTATACAAAAGCCCAACGCTGAGCTGGTCACAGATGGTATTGATCATGTTGAAGCCAAAGGTATTGTCACCAAAGACGGTAAGTTGCGAGAGCTTGATGTGATCTGCCTGGCTACTGGTTATCACGCGGCAGAACATATGCTGCCAATGACTATGTCAGTAGAGAATGGGCCCAAACTCGAAGATGTCTGGAAAGGCGGCCCCCGCGCTTATCGCACGGTGTCTATGCCTGGCTTCCCCAATTTCTTTATGGTCATGGGGCCTAATAGCCCCGTTGGCAATATCTCTCTGGCATCAGTGGCTGAGACCCAGTCCCTTCACATCACCAACTTCCTGAAAATGTGGGCGGATGGTAAGTTCGAAACTTTGGCACCAAAAGAAGAGGCGACGGAGCGTTTCAATAAAGACCTGGTTGAGAATATGAAAGACACCGTCTGGACCACAGGCTGTGCCAGCTGGTATCTCGATGAAAGTGGTGTGCCCGTGTCATGGCCCTGGACGGCAGATAAGTTCAGAAAAGACCTCGAAAACCCGAAACTGTATGAATACGAAATGAGTTGAGGGCGGCCTTAGATGGTTTATATATCGAGGTTCTATACCGGGGTTCCTTAAGCCTCGTTAAACCCCGAGGGGTTTGAAAAAACGCTGACCTCCGGTTGGCGTTTTTTTATGAACGAAGGTTTTATGGTAAAGGAAAAAGGATTTTAAATTCGACCCCTGGGCTGGTATTGACGACATCGATTTCCGCATTCATAGCGCGTACCAGCTGATATACCAATGCCAGGCCGATACCCGTTCCTATGGTATCGCGAGTGATTTCATTTTCGGCGCGATAAAATAGCTTAAAAATCTTGCTCATCTGATCCTTCTCTATACCTGGACCATAGTCGCGAACACTAAACGCTATTCCCCCGCGTAAGGCTTGGCAGTGAATAACTATCATTTTTTGATCACTGCCGGCAGAAAATTTAATGGCGTTATCGACCAGGTTAATAAAGATCTGGACAAAACTATCGACATCGACCAAAACATTCTGGTGTTTGAGGTCACAGTTAATATCTAAGTCAAAACCTCCATGTTCTACTTGCGAAGCTATTTTTGAGCGGACAGTATCCATGAGTTGGGGGATGGGGATAGATATTAATTTTAGCCGTAGCTCGGTGCCGGTCATTCGTGAGAGTTGCAGAACATTATTAATAAGCCGGGTCAGGCGCTCGCTTTCATCATAGATAAAATCATAATAGCCCGCCTTTTTATCCTCCGGTGCCCAGCCTTCGCGGAGTATCTCCCCGTACATGCGAATTGAAGTTAGAGGCGTTTTTAATTCGTGGCTGACCGCCGAAATAAAATCTTGTTGCTGCTGGGCAAGGGTTATTTGGCTGAGTCCCAGGCGATACATCAGTAGTAGACCGACTGATAACACCAGAAGAAGAACAGCGCCTAACCAGTTGATGACAATAGCACCGGGCCCGGGAGGCAGTTTATGTATGCTGAATATTAACTCCAGTTGATCGAGGGGCGCCGAGAGTTTTTCTTGTAAAAGCAGAGAGCCTTGCAGTCTGTTAACGGCGTTTAAATATTGCTCGGCTTCAGTATTGCCGAGTACTGAAAGCACGTTGTCCTGATAGGCAATGGTTAGCTGACTGCTTTGCAGGAGAGGGCTCTGGATGAAATTGTTTGTGACGATAGTGTCAATAAAGGCTTGAGTATCCACTAATAAGCCCTGTATATAGCGTAGCCCATCGCGCCAGCCGTTTCGATAAAGTACCAGGTGGCCGCTATCCAGCATGCTCATTTGAAAGGCATCTATTTCGCTTTCGAACATACTGACCTGGGCTGTAAAGGTGCCGTTTGGGGAGGTGCCGGAAGTGCCATAAGACGAAATACTGCGTTGCACTTTGTCTACTTCGCTGTCGCCCAGGGTTTGTATTTTTATTTCGTCATCAAGACTTACCGAGCGTTGCTTTGTACTGGCTTCTCGCGGTGGCAGAATTGTCTGGGCGGGCAATAGACTTTGTTCTTTCCGCGAGCTTCGGTCTAATTTTGTTTGTTTTTGTCGAGCATATTTCCCCGCGTCCTTTTTTGTTCTTGCTTCGGCTATTGCCAGTTGTTCCCGAAATTGGTTTTCTAGTTTTAGATCGGAAATACGGCCAATCGAACCTTGTTGTAAAGGCGAAGAACTTGCGGGCTGGTCTGATTTTTTTTGAAGATTATCGAAGCCATATTGGACCAAACTTACATCTTCTTCGGCTATATCAGCCTTAGTTTTGTCCGCATCATCATGGCTTTGTCGGGCCGGCGAGGATATTGCGTCTCTACGCTTCGTCCCCGTCAGGTTATCGATCACGCGTTCTTCTTCACTGATTATTTTGGTCGTTCTGTGTCTGTTGCCAGGCGGTTTGAACGTGATTAGCTGATTGTCACGCAAAACACGATAAATTTTATTTTGATGTTGTGTTCGTAACGCCGTTTCATGATCACTCAAACCGTAATTTCGTTGCAGGGTTGTTGGTTTTGGCTGAGGATATGGCATCAGCGGTGTACTAAAATTTCCCTCGGGGTCTATCTGGAAGTATCCGATAAGCCCCGGCGTAGAGGACTTAACCGGAAAAATAGCAAGGGGTGAGCGTTGTAAAAAATTAATGTTTTTATCGCCGCTAACATTAAGAAAAGCGTATTCGGTAAATGCTCGGCTACTTTCAGCATCTATTACGCTGGTGATTTGCTGGTTTATGCGCGCTACTAATGTCTCTGCGATCACCCGATGCTGATAAAACGCTTCCCATTTTACCTGGCTATAGGCCTGAGAAATTAAAATCAGCGATGGAACGGCAAGGAAGGTGAAAAAAAACATCATTGCGAGGCGTAGTTTTTGTTTCGTCCAGATCGAGATATGTTTGTTTTTGCCAAGCAGCTTGCCAGCGTACATTTTAGTCTACCAACAAGCGGTAGCCGGCGCCGCGGACCGTGATTAATAAGCGAGGTCTGGCCGAATTGTGTTCTATTTTTCGCCGAAGTTTAGCAATGTGAATATCCACCGTACGGGTTTCCAACTCAAGGTTTTTACCATAGCCCCATAATTTACCGAGCAATTCATCCCGGGGCACAGGGCGGTCGCTATTGGCGCTTAAGTATTTTAGTAGATCAATCTCTCTCCGGGTGAAATCGAGGTGTTTTGTGCCGATGGATTCGGTGAGAACGCCAGAGAGATTGCGAGTATCCACTTTCAAGTTTCCGCCTAGCTCGAGCATATGCGTAGTTTCTATACCGATGTGGCTGCGGCGTAACACCGCCTGGATACGCAACACCAGCTGGGCGACGGAAAATGGCTTTGCCACATAATCATCAGCCCCCAGCTCGAGGCCCTGGATAATATCTTCATCACTAGTTTTCGCGGTGAGCATAATAATGGCCAGCTCTTTATCAATCGCACGAATTTTGTTGCAGACCTGAAACCCATCTAGCTTGGGCAACATGACATCTAATAAAACCAGGTCATAGAGGCCGCTCAAGGCTTTATCAAGACCGCTCTGGCCATCGAGTGCAGCCTCCGGCTCATAACCGTGATAGACCAGGACGTCAATCAGGCCGGTGCGAATCGCCGCTTCGTCTTCAACCACCAATATCTTTGCTTTGC
>JAUUYV010000178.1 GCA_030590275.1 Porticoccaceae bacterium | reverse complement strand
CTGATATTAGTCCCCACCCGCGAACTTGCTCGGCAGGTAGAGAAACAGTTCATCCAGTTATCCAAACACACGCCACTAAAATCGGGGCTTATCACGGGCGGTAATAGTTTCAAATACCAGCAATCCATTTTTCGGAAGAACCCGGAATTTATTATCTCCACACCCGGTCGTCTGGTGGAAATGATCAATGTGGGTAGCGCTGATCTCAGCTCACTACAAACACTGGTGTTAGACGAAGCGGATCGCATGCTCGATATGGGTTTCCGTGAAGATGTGCTGAAGATTATTGCGGCCTGCAGGCCAGAGCGTCAAACGCTGCTGCTGTCTGCGACTTTACGGCACACAGGAATCTCTCGAATTGCTCGGGAAATTCTTACAGAGGCAGAGCAAATTACCGTGGGCAGTGAGCGCAGCCAGCACCAGCAGATTTTCCAGCAAGCTATTTTAAGCGATGATAAAAGCCATAAAGAAAAACTACTCGTTCACCTGCTCAAAGTGGAAACATCCTTGCCTTTTGGTGAAGATTCGGTGGACACACAACAGCAACACTGCAAAAAAACATTGGTGTTTTCCAATACCCGTGCTCTTGTGGACAAACTCGGCAGCTCTCTGCGTTACCAGAAAATCCGCGCTGGGGTTTTGCATGGTGAATTAAGCCAGGAAGAGAGAAACCACGTTATAAGTTTGTTTTCTGAAGGAAAAATCAATGTGCTGGTTGCCAGTGATGTGGCCGCACGGGGGCTGGATATAAAAGACATTGATACCGTCATCAATTTTGATTTCCCCCGTTCTGTCGATGACTATATTCACCGTATTGGGCGCACCGGTCGAGCGGGACGACAGGGGTTGGCAATATCGTTCGTGACCGCCAATGACTGGAACTTAATGGCGAGTCTTGAGCGTTATACTGGGGCTGCCCTTGAGCGGAGGGTTATTCAAAACCTGAAAGCAAAATTTAAGGGTCCTAAGAAATTAAAGTCCAGTGGTAAGACGGCAGGGCCTAAAAAGAAGAAGGCAAAGCCGGGGGACAAGAGCGCTAGCCGTCATCGCAATAGTAAAAACAAAGGGAAGCGTAAAGCTTCGCCAACTAAGCGCGACGATAAATCGGGTACAGGCACTGAGAGGACTATCATAAAAGATGGCTTCGCGCCCTTAATGAAGAAAAAGCCGTAATTTAACTTGTTTGCAAAGCGAAACAGTATAAAAAAGGCCATATCAAGCAAGGGAGCCAAAGAATAATAATGGTTGGCAAGCTAAAGGGGATCGCTCGGCGCCTCGCCATCATCGGCCCTATGATTGAACTCGTACAGGCGGCATGTTGGTGGATGAACCTGGTGCAGGAGGGCCAGGCTGCAGCCCTTGTCATGACTGGCGTTGCGGACGTGTCTGTAGCGTCATAGAAACTGGTTTGACGATCCCGTTGTGCTACTCACCGAATTTCCATGTGGGCCGAGAGAAAAAGATTAAACCGGTCTGAGCTGGTACTGCCTGCAATTGCTTTGTAAATCGCTAATGAATTCATCTCGTTTCCAGATCCAGGACTAATTAATATCCTTGAGTTTTCGATCCCGGCCTGCTTCTATGGCGGGCCGTATTTAGCGTGAGAACTATAATAATGAGCAATAAACATGTTATGGAGGGCTTTCGTGTCCTCGACTTTAGTCAAGTTGTTGCAGGCCCCACCGCAACCCGTTTAATGGCGGAAATGGGAGCAGAGATTATCAAAGTTGAACTTGCACCGATGGGTGATATGACCCGTGGCTTGCCCGTTAATAAAGGTGGTCGAAGTACCTATTTTGTGCAGCAGAATCGCGGCAAAAAGAGCCTGTGTATTAACCCAAAAACGGAGAAGGGGAAGGAGATTCTTGAACAACTGATTACCAAATGCGATGTTCTTATCGAGAATTTTGCGGCTGGTGTTATCGGCCGTATGGGGCTGGACTACGATCGCGTCAAGGAAATTAATCCGGGTATTGTTATGTGTTCGATATCCGGTTTTGGGCAGACTGGCCCCTTATCCAATAAGCCTGGTTATGATTTTATCGCCGCAGCTTATGCGGGCGTGCTCGATAATATTGGATATCCGGATGGGTCGCCCTTGTTTCCTCAGCTCGCCATTGGCGATGCCACGACCGGGGTGCATGCGCTGGCCGCTATTAATGCCGCATTACTGTATCGCGAACGTACGGGCGAAGGGCAATACCTGGATATTTCCCTGCTCGATTCCTATTACCATCAGCACGAAATGTCTGTGGCGCTACACAGTGCCACGAAAGGCGCGTTTGTACCCAAACGCTCTGGCCACCACCATTTTATGTTGGCTCCGCTTGGTGTTTTTAAGGGCAAGGGTGAAGAAGAATATTACTGTGTCATGATCACTCCCCCTCAGTGGGAAGCTTTTTGCACATTTTTGGGTAAACCCGAATATGCCGATGACCCACGCTTTACTACCAATGAAGCGAGAATGGAAAATCATCAGGCGGTAATCGACTTCATCGAAGACTGGTTGTGTGCACAACCAGGCCGGGAAGTTATCCTTGAAAAGTTTGAGGAAGCGCGGTTCGCTATAGGCCCGGTACTGACGGTACCGGAAACCATGAAGCATCCTCATTTTGTTGAGCGTGGTACCGTTCGTACCGTTTCGGATCGCTGCCTGGGCGAATTTGAAATACCGGGTATGCCCCTGCGGTTTTCGAGGTTTCCCGAGGAGTTGCCGCTGGAGGCTCCATTCCTGGGGGAACACAATAGCGAAGTACTGGGTGAATTATTGTCTATGACGACGGATGAGGTCGATGCGCTCGCTGCGGAAGGTGTCTTGCACGCTGATCTTACGGGAGAAACTACACCCGGGTTTAAGTGATTATTGCTGCCCTGATAATATACAGTTGGCAATAAAAGCCAGGTATATAGAAGGTTGATATAGCGATAAGCGGCTCATATCCGTTTGCGGCGATATCGGCAAATATTCCGGGCAAACCGGCATGGGTGTTCACCGCCTAAGCTCCTGTGCTGGTATAGTTATTGCGATTATTTGCAGCCTTTTGGCAATACACTGATCACCCATGACAACTCTGGATAAAACCTCTGTAACGGTACTACGCGGTATCGGCGCCCACATGAGCGATAAGCTTGCCCGTATTGGTATCGCCACCATACAGGATGTGCTGTTTCATCTCCCGCTACGCTATATGGATCGAACCCGTTTGACACCCATTGGTGCACTACAGCCCAACACGGAAGTGGTGATAGAGGGCGTCATACAGGGTAGTGATATTGTCTTTGGCCGACGCCGTAGTCTGATCTGCAAAGTGCAGGACAAAACGGGCCTGGTCACCTTGCGGTTTTTTCATTTTTCTGCCGCACAGCGAAACAATCTCAGTAAAGACTCAAATATTCGCTGTTTTGGGGAGGTACGTCGTGGCAGCGCCGGGCTGGAGCTTTATCACCCAGAGTATCAGTTGTTAGAGCAGGTTGAGCCGGCGCCTCTCGAGAAAAACCTGACGCCTGTTTATCCCGCCAGCGAAGGGCTAACGCAATATCGTTTGCGTACCATTACCGAGCAAGCTTTAAAATTACTCGATACCAACACTCTGGAAGAACTTTTGCCCCTGGATCTTGTAGCGCCGCAGCAGGACGGTGTTCATCAAACCGGCCTGGCAGACGCGCTGCGCTTTTTGCATAATCCGCCCGCCAATGCGCCGGTACAGCAACTGGCTGAGGGCATGCATCCGGCCCAGCAACGCCTGGCGCTGGAAGAATTAATGGCGCATCACCTGAGCCTGCAACGCCTGCGCCAACAAGTTCGCCAGCATCAAGCGCCCCTGTTGCGGGTGGAAGGATTGCGAGCGGATGATCAACGCTTAAGCTGTTTTCTAAAGAACCTTCCTTTTGACTTAACCCACGCACAACAACGCGTTAGTGCGGAAATCGCCGATGACATTGCCAAGGGCATTCCCATGCTTCGACTGCTGCAAGGTGATGTGGGCTCAGGAAAAACGGTGGTCGCCGCACTAGCGGCTTTGCAGGCTATTACCAGCGGTTATCAAACCGCGATTATGGCACCAACAGAAATACTCGCTGAGCAGCATCGGCTTAGCTTCGAAGCCTGGTTTGGCCCTCTCGATATTTCAGTCGTATGGTTTACCGGCAAACTTAAAGGCAAAGCCAGAGAGCTACAACTGCAAGCCCTGGCAAGTGGTAGCGCCCAATTGATTGTCGGCACTCACGCTTTATTTCAGGATGATGTGCACTTTCACAAGCTGGGGTTAACCATCATCGATGAACAACATCGCTTTGGAGTTCATCAGCGTCTAGCCCTACGTGAAAAAGGACCCGCTTCGGGGCTTATTCCCCATCAGCTTATTATGACCGCGACGCCGATTCCAAGAACCCTGGCTATGAGCGTCTATGCCGACCTGGATTTTTCGGTGATCGACGAATTACCTGCGGGGCGAAAACCTGTAAACACGGTCGCCATAGACCAGGAACGTAGGCCCGATGTCATAGAGCGAATTCGTAAAGCCTGTGGTGCTGGGAGCCAGGCCTACTGGGTGTGCACTCTGATTGAGGAGTCTGAGGTGCTGGAGGCCCAGGCTGCAGAAGTCACCGCTAGTGAGCTCCACCTTTTGTTACCGGAACTGCGTATTGGGCTGGTACATGGCCGACTCAAACCGATGGAAAAAGCCCACGTCATGGAGACCTTTAAAGCTGGAGAACTGGATTTATTGGTTGCGACTACTGTTATCGAGGTCGGGGTGGATGTGCCCAGGGCCAGCTTGATGGTGATCGAAAACCCGGAACGGCTCGGCCTTGCCCAGCTCCACCAGCTGCGTGGTAGAGTTGGTCGTGGAAGTATAGAGAGTCACTGCGTATTGCTCTATGGCACACCTTTGTCCCAACGCGCTAAAGATCGAATCACTGTGATGCGACAAACTAATGATGGCTTTGTGATTGCCGAAACAGATCTGAAAGTACGTGGGCCGGGAGAGGTGCTCGGCACGCGACAAACCGGAGAACTCAATCTGCGTATTGCTGATCTGCAACGAGATTCTCACTTGCTCGATCAGGTCAAAGCTGCTGCAACTACTTTGATGAG
>JAUUYV010000266.1 GCA_030590275.1 Porticoccaceae bacterium | reverse complement strand
GCAGACATCTGTTCGGCAATCCCGTGGCCAGAAATCCGACCCTGTGAAGAACCTTGCTTCGAAAAACCTGCTCTGTGCGAAGAGGCAAATGACGAGGGTACTTCAAAGTCGATTCCCTGTTGTGACAATGGTTGTGAAAACGGTTGTGCAAACTCACTGGTCTCCGCTGGCACAGACACTGGCCTTATCCCCGAATCAGCTGGGGTATCGCCATCTGCCGGACTTAAGTCTGCAATAGCTCGGTGTAAGCTACGAAACAAAAAGTCGTGTACTCGGCGGGATTCACGAAAACGCACCTCGTGCTTGGTAGGGTGAACATTGACATCCACCTCGGCGACATTGAGTTCAAGAAACAGTACATAGGCCGGATGGCGATTTTGATACAGTACGTCCCGGTAGGCTTGCCGCACCGCGTGGGACACCACTTTATCGCGAACATTGCGCCCGTTAACATAGAAATACTGCAGGTCAGCCTGACTGCGTGAAAAAGTGGGCGACCCCATCCAGCCCCAAAGGCGCAGATCACCAGAGTCAATTTCGATGTAGCGAGCCTGCTCCATAAACGCAGGACCACAAATACTCGCAACCCGCCGCTCCTGTTCGATGAGATCCGATGCCGGCCGGAAACTCAATACACCTTTACCGTTGTGGCGCAAACTAAAACCCACATCAAAATGTCCGAGTGCTAATTTACGTACGACACTTTCGATACGCTTGTATTCGGTTTTTTCAGTGCGCAGGAATTTGCGCCGCGCCGGGGTATTAAAAAACAAATCACGCACTTCTACGGTGGTACCACGGTTATGGGGTGCAGGCGCTAACACCACATCGGTCTCGCGGCCTTCACTGACCGCACTCCAACCACTTTCTGCACCCGTGTTGGTGGTCAGTTTAACTCTGGCCACCGAGCAGATGCTGGCGAGCGCTTCCCCCCGAAATCCCAGGGTGGAGACAGCCTCCAGATCATCGAGGTCAATAATTTTACTGGTAGCATGACGACTGACCGCCAGCGGCAAATCGTCCTTCGCTATCCCGCTACCGTTATCGCGTATTCGTATCAATTTGATACCACCTTGTTCGATATCGATATCGATGCGATCGCCCCCGGCATCGAGACTATTTTCCAGTAACTCTTTCACCACTGAAGCGGGACGTTCAACCACCTCACCCGCAGCAATCTGATTGGTGAGCTGAGTTGATAATTGGCGAATGCCAGGAGGCTCGGATACAGAGATAGAGGGCTTACTTGCGATGGTCACGAGGATTGAGGAATTTTCAGCTTTTGCCCGACACGTATTGTTGCCGATGATAATCCATTGGCTTTCTTAAGATCTCGCACCGAAATGCTATGCCTCTGAGCGATCCCAGAAAGCGTATCACCCCGAGCGATCACATACACTGTGGCAACGCCCCGCAGCCCTTGTGCGCGACGCATGGCGAGTAGTGTTCCATCCGGTGGGCTCGCCCCAAAATAACGTTGAACACCACGAAAAATAGCTTCTGCCATTTTTTGCTGATAAGCCGCCTGATTCAGCTTCCTGGCCTCACCAGGGTTGGAAATAAATCCGGTTTCTACAAGAATAGAGGGAATATCCGGCGATTTAAGCACCACAAAACCCGCTTGTTCCACTTTACGTTTGTGCAAACGGGCCACCCCGCCAATAGACCTGGCCACTTCATCACCGACTTCCAGACTAGCGCTGAGAGTGGCTGTCATCGACAGGTCAAGAATCACCTCAGCCAGCATTTTATCTTTATCGTTTAGACTCACATCGCTGGATCCACCGATAAGATCCGCCTGATTTTCCCGGTCTGCCAGATACCTGGCATTTTCACTACTTGCACCGCGTTGCGAGAGCGCGTAAACCGATGCGCCATGGGCCGAAGACTGGCGAAAGGCATCCGCATGTATTGAGATCATCAGATCAGCTCGCCGCTTACGGGCAATAGCCGTGCGCTTGCGCAGGGGAATGTAGTAATCACCCGTCCTGACCAGCACACCTTCAAAACCCGGTTCTTTGTCAAACAGCTTTTCCACACGACGGCTGATCGCCAATACCACGGTTTTTTCCCGAATACGTTTGGATCCAACCGCACCCGGATCCTCCCCACCATGTCCCGCATCAATAGCAATAATGATAGAACGTCCCGGGTGAGCAATCAGATCACTGACCGACCTCTCCTGCCCGGCCTTAGAATCCGCCGGTTGGTTGCCAGTTATCTTAAGGTCTTCACTGCGATCCGAGGTGTTTTCTGGATCGTACAAATCCAACACCAAACGATGACCGTACTGTTCATTTTCCGGCAATACAAAGCTGTGGTGCTTCAAGTTATTTTTCAGTTCAAGCACGATACGCAAATCACTACCGTTGCGAACACCAGAGCGCAACTTGTTAATGGGCGTATTCGAAAAATCAAGCTGGCTGATAGAAGCAATAAATTGAGCCGATGAAATATCGATCACCAGACGATTGGGATTATCCAGGGTAAAGGTTTGGTGCCGAACGGCATCGCTCAAATCAAACACCAGACGAGTATGATCTGGCGCCCGCCACAGACGCACACTTTCAACAACCTTTTTATCAGTGGCGCCGCCAGTAGTTCCAGCACAAACCGGGGCAACAAAAAGAATTAGAATAAAAGCAAATGACGCAGACAGGAGGACAAACTGCACGCGCAATATCGCCGTCAAACTAAAGCCGACAAACCCGCCAGGAATATTAAAGTGCTGGCCAAAACTGGCTTTACTCATTCGCCCTTATTCACCTGTTTTACCTTTCCGCTCAAATAAGCGTTCAAGTACTAAGCGACCCACTTCACTCTGCCCTCGAAGCTCGACGGCTCGGCCCCGGGTCTGCGGCCGAATATCTACCACCACATCAGCAGGTGGCAATACCCCGCGCCCCCGTTCCGGCCATTCGACCAAACTCAGGCTGTCACCATCAAAGTAATCCCGGATTCCAATGAACTCTAACTCCTCTGGATCACCCAGGCGGTACAGGTCAAAATGATACACCTTCCGACCGTCCATCGTATAGGGCTCTACCAGGGTATACGTAGGACTTTTTACTGTTCCCTCATGCCCCCAGGCCGCTAGTATCCCTCGGCACAAGGTCGTCTTACCCGCTCCCAACGCCCCCCCTAAATAGACAACTTCTCCGCCACTCAGGCAAGCACCAAGTTGTTGCCCTAATTCCACAGTGGCCTGCTCATCTGGAAGCTCGAAGTTCAGCACCACCGCCGTATCAAATGGCTGAACATCTTTCGACTTACCCATGCACAGCTATTGCTATCATTTCAGACTCTGCTTTACGTTCTGCCATTGACCAATGTGCGAATATGCGGCAGCAGGTCTGTGGCTAGAAGGCCTCGCTCTCCTGCATATTCCACCGCTTTGTCCGCTGCCTTGCCGTGGAGACAGGCACCCAGTTGTGCGGCAAAATCGGCGGAAAAACCTTGCGCCAGCAAACCCCCAATAACGCCACTTAGCACATCGCCCATACCCCCGGATGCCATCCCGGGATTACCGTAAGGGCAAATTTGCAAAGGTTTATTTTGCAGGGACTTATTTTCCAAAGCCCTATTCGAAAAAGCCGTATCCGAAATAGTTCTATCCAAAAGAGTCCCACCACTTATGATCGTCCCTGCCCCTTTCAACAAAACGGTAGCTTTGTACCTGCTTTCTATCTCGCGACAGG
>JAUUYV010000032.1 GCA_030590275.1 Porticoccaceae bacterium | reverse complement strand
TAAATCAGGCAAGCTTACTGCGGAGGCGGTGAGTACTCCGGTGCAAGAAGCGTTTCATGCGACTTTGGGTTTGTTGGGATATCTGGTAAAAAAGCGGGTGGATAATCCGTGTTTGTTGATCCCTGAGCTTTCTGCGCTAAGAGCTCTACAGAAAAAGCCACCTCTTTACGAATATCATTTACTGCCGTGGATTCAGTGGCCAGCCTTTAAGATGGGGAACGATACCTTAGCCAGTTCTGCACCGGATCCCGCGGTACTTAGACGAATAGCGCAGTTTTATCAGATGGGGTTGGTCAATATCCTGAAGGATACCAACCGGAAGAAGGGTTTTGCTATTCTTTCCGATGCCGCAGGGCGTCTGGCTCGTATTGGTCTAACGCCCACTGAGAGGAACTATTGGGCCTTATTTAAAGCTGTAGTGGATTCTCTGGCACGTGGGGGGATTGTTCTACGGACCGACCGGATACGCTTGTAAGCGGTAGTAGAGAAGCAATTGCGGGCTATTGTGAGGGTTGGACAAGATCCGGCACCGTCAAACCTTTATCCGGAGGGCCTGTGGCGAGCTTTTCTGGTGTTAGTGGCTATGAACCCGGACCCCCAGAAGCGTAAAAATGCCATACATGAATTCGGCGTGCCCGCACTTGAGTTTACCGATGCGGATCTCGCTAGTATCAGGGAGCAAATGCTGGGTAAGGGAGATGATAGTCGTTCTCCGTTCAATGTATTGCAAAAAGCCGTTGCTTCTTTGCGGGGCGCCATTGACCTGACCCAGGAAGAAGATCAGCAGCCGCCTAAAGAAGTCCTGTCAACTATCCAGCATGATTTTGCTACGGTTGGGGGGCATTGCCAAATGCTTGGTCTCGATTCTATTGCCCATAAATTCCTTCGTCACAGTAAGGAGCTAGAGCTATTGATTAAAGACGGCCAGGCACTGGAGCTTAATCAAGTGATCGAATTTACCAATTCAGTTCTATACCTGGAAAGTGCGGTAGCTGAATTTTGGGGAGCATTACCCACTCGTGCGGAACTCGCGGAATGGGATGCTCAGCCCTTTGACGTCATTGTTCAAAATGGTCAGTTGAAAACAGCCCGTCATGCTGTCTTACAAGGCGCTGCTGATGCTCTGATCAAGATCAAGGAGATGGTGGAGGAGATTAAGGGAGATATTACTGGCAGCGATATCAGCGCTGAATTGGAGGAAGCATTTACCGATTTGCGAGCTTGTGCGGTGATATTGGGTATGCAGCGCTTCTCAAAGCTTATCGAGGGCGCTCGAGATTATGCCTTAAAGCATACAGATCTCAGCGGAGACGGTACAGATAAGCTTGAAAGTTTTGCGGATATACTGGTTGCCCTGGAATTTTACGTCGAAGCTTGCAAGATGGGTGAAGAGGGCGACGGGGGATCGCTGGATATTGCTGAAGAATGTCTTACCGCGCTAGGGTAGTTGTTGTGTTGCTTTCATAAGTTTTTGTTGTACGGTGGCCTTTGATTACGCTAGAGCTTTGTATGATTGGCTTTTTAATGTCTGCTAGTATAAACGTTTCGGTCGATTATTAAGGAATAAATGTGGAATTTTTAGGTGAATACGGACTATTTTTGGCCGAGGTGGTTACTTTTGTGGTTGCTGTGGTGGTTATTTTGAGTGCGGTGGCAGGGCTGGTTCAAAAGACAAAAGGTCAGGAAAAAGGCCATCTTGTTATCCACCACTTCAATGAAAAAGTTTTGGAAATGACGCATGTGCTTGATCACGCACTTAGCTTGCCAGGCGCTAGAAAAGCGCTGGAAAAAGCATACCAAAAAGAAGAAAAACAGCGCAATAAAGCAGAAAAAAATAAAACAAAAAAAAATAAAGTTAACAAAAATAAAAAACATGATAAAACTTTAGACGACGACGGAGATGTCAGTCTAACCAATGTCGATGAGAGAAAGCGTATATTCGTATTAGATTTTCACGGAGACCTGAGAGCGTCAGGTGTTACTGGATTGCGGGAGGAAATTACTGCCGTGTTGTCCCGAGCTACCAGTAACGACGAAATTGTTGTGCGTTTGGAAAGCCCGGGGGGCGTCGTGCACGGTTATGGTCTGGCTGCTAGTCAGCTCGATCGCATAAAAAAACAGCAGGTGCCGCTTACTGTGTGTGTAGACAAGGTAGCAGCCAGTGGTGGTTATATGATGGCTTGTGTGGCTGACAAGATACTAACGGCACCTTTTGCGGTGCTCGGTTCCATCGGCGTTGTTGCGCAAATCCCTAACATTCACCGTTTGCTAAAGAAGCATGATGTGGATGTCGAGTTGGTAACAGCGGGGAAGTACAAACGTACCTTAACCGTGTTGGGAGAAAATACAGACGAAAGCCGTGAAAAATTTCAGAGTGAGATAGAAGATACTCACGAGTTGTTCAAAGAGTTTGTACAATCGCACCGACCCCAGGTGGATATAGAATCCATAGCGACTGGGGAAGTCTGGTTTGGGATGCGTGCCCTCGATCAAAACCTGGCCGACGAAATCATTACCAGTGATGAATATCTGGTGTCCCAGGTCGATACTGCGGATATTTACGAAGTCGCCTACGTAAAGAAAAAAACCTTGCCGCAAAAAGTTGGTATGGCGACAGAAGAGTCTGTAGATCGACTTCTAAAACGCTGGCTCGGTCGAGCGCAAGATCCTCAGCTTCCAGTTTGAAATACGTTCGTTAATGAGTTTATTAGCGACTGCACACAATGGGTCTATACATAATAAGGTCTCACCTGAGATGGGCCGCTATTAAAAGATGGTTTGTTCTACGGTTAGGCCCTTGCTTTAATCTCTTCGTAACTCATCTTTAACTGCAATAGGGTTAGGGAAATTAAGCACTACAATATAGCTCGATATTAGAAACGACAAGATTGCGGTAGCCTGAATCAAATGCGAGGCCTCACTACTGATCAGAGAGGCACTCGCTGCTACGTAAGCGATAAGCAGTGAAAACTCGCTAACTTGTCCGAGGCGAAAGCCAAGATCCCATGCCAGAAGTGGGCTTTCGCTTTGTTTCCGTAGCAGGTAGTGAAAAGTCGTTGGTTTAAGTATCAGAATAATGCCGCCTAGCACCAGAGTAGCTATTGCTATATCGGGCAACAGGCCCAGGTTGAAACGCGCTCCCAGGGCAAAGAAAAATAATACCAGGAAGAAATCTCGTAGCGGCTTTAAACTCAGCGCGATATATTGAGATACGGGGCTAGTGGCAATGGTTATGCCGGCGAGAAAAGCTCCGATCTCTTTCGATAGGCCAAGTGTCTCCGACAATTCAGCTACCCCTAGACACCAGCCGATGGCCAGTAAAAACATGTACTCGCCAATGCGGTCGTAGCGGGCTATGAGTTTGAGCAGGACATATTTAACCATCCCGATACAAAACAGTATAATGAAGGGCAGAGCAATGAGTGTTCGGCCAATTTGGCTGAAATCTACGGCTCCAGCTTCCCCACTCAAAAGTACTAGTAATACAAAAATGGCAATAAAATCCTGCACCAGCAGCATTCCCACCATTAATTCCCCAATATGCCGATGGTGCAAAATCGTAGTAGGTAACAATTTAATGCCAATTATTGTGCTGGAAAACATCATTGCGGCGCCAATAACCAAAGCCTCGATATGGGTATAGCCGAAGTATTTAGCAATGGCGAAACCCACACTGGCAAATAATATCGAGCTTGCCAGGGTAGTTAATATTACTTTTTTAAATACCTTAACTAATGCTTGAGGCTGCATGTCCAGCCCCAATAGAAACAACAGAAAGATAATCCCGATGTGGGACATTTCCGCTATCAAATCAATATCTTTTATCAAGCCTAGCCCATAGGGGCCGAAGGCTGCTCCCAGGGCGATATAGGCAACAAGCAGTGGCTGCCGTCCGTAAAGTGCCAGGGTGGCGAATAGAGCTGCGCCACTAAAGATCAGGAAAAACGAGAAAAATACAGGATCGTTCAAGGGCTTATCCGACACTCTTTGTAATGTAGGTGTATTGTGCCTTAAGCCTTACGATGAGTCTTTTTTTTAACTGCGTAATCACAACTGGTCGTAAACGTACAGGGTTCCAGTGGTGTGAGCGTTTGAAACGGCCATTTTCATACTGGAGTGGCTTTTTTTCTTGAGAATGTTATCGTCTGATATGATTGTGAGCAGCTATCTATTAAAGCGGCTTATTGTTATGCGTAAGAAAACAAATGATATGAGGATTTATTTAGTGAAAAGTCGTAATTACTCCCGTTTTTCTCTGTCTGTAGTTTTGGTCTCCGCTCTGCTAGTAGTGACTTCTGTGCAGCCGGTTTCGGCAGCAATGATCGCTACCGGACAGGCCGTTCCGGCAAACTCCCGCGTTGAAACCTTGAATAAGGTGGATGTATTGATGAATCAGGAGGCGATACAACAACAGTTTGAGCGTCTTGGTGTTGATCCGGCCGATGCGCAAGCGCGAGTACATGCGCTAACGGACGTTGAGCTGGCCAGGCTATCAGAAAAATTGGAAGAGATGCCGCTTGGAGCCGGAGGGCTTGAAGTGGTCGGAGTGGTATTTCTGGTGTTGCTTCTCCTTGAGTTGCTCGGAGTGATTGATATTTTCAAGAGGCTCTAAGTTGCCGCTTGATGGGAGCTAATAGCTCCCAATGAAGTGCGCGTTCAATACCGCTAGCTTAATAATGGCGGCTCTGTTGGGAGCATGTGCTCAGCAGATGCCGTTGCTTAGCGATTCGATGCACTTAAGTGGGAGTCATGCAGCGGGTACGCTTAAATCGGATGTCGAATTGGACGACGTTCCTTTTTTTTCTCAGCATGAGTATCAGTGTGGTCCTGCTGCCTTAGCGTCTGTGTTGCAGTATTGTGGTGCGCTGGTATCCGTTGAGAGCCTGGTGGATAAAGTCTACCTCCCGGATAAACGTGGCAGTCTGCAGTACGAACTACTAGCTACTGTACGCCGTTTCGGACTGATACCCTATGTTCTCGATGGACAGCTTACATCGTTGCTGGCAGAGCTGAGTAGTGGTAGGCCTGTGTTGGTGTTACAGAATTTAGGCCTGGATAGTTATCCTGTTTGGCACTATGCGGTAGTGATTGGGTTTGATCTGCAAAACGATCATCTGATTTTGCGGTCTGGCACCGAGCGCAGAAAGGTAGTGTCTGCTCGACGCTTCGTCAAAAGCTGGGATAAAGCCGATAATTGGGGGTTTGTGGCATTGAAGCCCGGGAGTTTTCCCAGTGAGGTGGATCGAGATCGATACCTGACTGCAATTACGGCTTTAGAAGGTGTTGTTTCCGAGGCAACGCAGCTTATTGCGTTTCGTGCAGCGGTAGAACGTTGGCCTGGGAATGCCTGGGCACTAACCGGGCTTGCTAATGCCTTTTATGTATCTGGGGATTCTATACAAGCGGAGCAGGTCTTCCGTAAGTTACTAAGGATTTATCCAGAACACACAATTGCCCGTAATAATCTCGCTCAATTGCTACATGAGCGTGGTTGTGACCGAGCTGCTCGCGACGAAGTCGAACGCGCTTTAGCTGAACTCGATGACGACGACATGCTTCACGGCCAGGTTATGGAAACTATGGCCGAAATCGTGGAAAAAGGTAAGGTTGGTAAAGCGGTCGAGTGCGTAGAGTTGGGGTTTTAAGTGACAGGATTTATAATGGGTTTACGCGTACAGTTGCCGGGTTTTTGAGTTCGGCAAGCGCTGAGTCAAGATCGTTTCCCGTCCAGAGCCCAGGACCGAAATAAAAGTTGTAGTTAAGTAATGTTTCAACGCCAACCGGAATGTCGCTTAATGAAATCCCAATCTCGGAATTACTGCCTTTAAAACGCTCGGGCTTGTTGGGCTTATCTCCCGCTAACGCGTCTTTATATAGTGCATTTAAGGTCGGCCTGAAGTTATCTTGATGCCGAAAAAATAGAAACATATCCCAGTTTTTTCCGGAGCTGATTGAAACCCAGGGATTGTCCAGGTCACTTTTATAATTCTGTCGTTGTGCCGCGGCTTCTTTTGTTCCCGTAATCATGGCTTGCTTTGGTCCTAGCGCCGTTCGGTAACGGCTGCCCTCAAAACCTACGTAGTCAAGTGTGAGTTCTATGGCCAGGGAGCTAAGGACACCAGCCGCTTTTGGGAGTGTTATAAATACAGGGTATTCCATAGCCTGAGCTGAAAAGGTAGCGCTCACCGCTCCTTTTCCAAGACTAATGCCTAAAATAGTGATGGAGGTATCGGCCTCGACAATGGTGCGAACGGGACCATTCTTAACGGCCAGGGCTTTAGCAGGTATTTTTTCGTTATTCACAGTCGCTGAAAACCCGAGTTTAGCTTTTACGCGCATTTTCAGTGTATCGAGAATATTAGTTGGAGTAGCTGGGCTGCCAAAATCTTTAATAATCCAGTCGGACAATACCAACAAATTTTCTGGGTCGGTTTGTAAATGATAGGATTCGGTTTCGACCAAACCGGTTTTCATGTCGTAGTGGCTATAGATTTTGTCACTACGCTCAGAATTACCAGAGATAATATAGGCATATCTATCGCTATTGTTGTCGGTGATTTGGAGTTCAGCAATAATAGTTCCGGACACCTTATTTAGAAGTGAGGCTTTGGCCTGAACTCCCATGTCTTTGTACATAAAGACCAGTTCATCCCGTGCTTCCAATACCCCGACCTGGCCATCAACTTCTAGTAGAGCACCTTCTACATAGGTTAATCCACGGATGTTTTTATCATCAAATTGATAGGGTATCGGAATGAGTTCGCCCTTGTGAACTGCTATGAGTGAATAGTCAGATACGGACTTGTTGAGTAGCGCAGGTAGTTGCGCACCCTTGACGATGCTAACTTCCAGTAATCGGGTCGCGCTTGGCGGGGGAAGCTCTACCGATGCGTGTGAATATAAAGAGAAAAATGGAAGAAAACACAAAGCTCTCACGCAGTTAGGCAGTGGAGTAAAAAAGTTATTCATTGTCCGTCCGTAATGTATTGTAGAAAAATTGTTATTTGAATTTTTTCTGGTATTGCTAATTATATAGGGTATCTTTCAAAATTGAATAGAGAGTCCCTCCGGGTAGGGTGTAGTTTGACTCCAATAATCTCATAGACTTAGATGCTTAAAGGTTTTAATTAATTTTGGCCTTTAGGTAGTAGGCCTAAGGTGCATAGTACGGTGTATAGAATAGGGGTGTACCTAAGCGTGAAACCTGTCACGGCATTCTTAAGGAGGCAATCTTATAGTACGGATTGGCACTGCGGGTATTTATACTCAAGATCGCTTCTAATGAATGACGTTGGAAGGTGGTCTCAGTGATGATTGTTGGAGTAAAGGAAATCTATGTATCAAAAGTGTGAAAGAGTATGTTTTGTCGATTTAGGAAAGCTGAGGTATCTGTTCGTTCTGTGTATAGCTATGGTTTTGGTATCACCCAGCGCTCTGGCCGATAGCTGGAAGTTTTCAACAGGGATCGATTACAGCTCCGGTGATTATGGAGCTGATAAGGATACCGATATACTTTATATTCCTTTTACGGCAAGTTATAACACAGGGCCCTGGACCTCTAAGGTGACAGTACCCTGGATCAGGATAGAAGGGCCTGGTGGCGTGGTCGGTGGTGGGGACGGTTCGGTGGTTATTCCGGGAAAGGGGAAGGCCCAATCGACTAGCTCGGAATCTGGCCTTGGTGACATCTGGACATCTCTCAGATACGAAGTACAGAATTTTCCTGCGGATTTGGGGTATCTAGACCTCACCGGTAAAATTAAACTTCCAACAGCCGATGAAAACGACGGCCTCGGAACCGGGGAAGTCGACTACACCTTGCAAGCAGATTATGCGAGATCTATGGGTCGTTTGACACCACTCTTAACGCTTGCGTACAAGATAAAAGGCGATCCCAGCGGGTATGATCTCGATAATGTTTTTTATCTATCTGCTGGTGCAGATTGGCGGGTGAGACGTGGTGTGAATGTTGGTGCCACACTAGATTTCCAGGAAGCCAGCTCGTCTGGTGCCGACGATGCTCTTGAACTGTTTACCTATCTTAGTTACAAACTATCGAACACCTGGAGTGTCGTGCCTTACCTTTACTTGGGCTTTTCCGATGGAAGCCCGGACGAGGGCCTCGGTGTATCGTTAAACTATCGGATGTAAGCACCTATTTTAGTGACGGAAGCTTAGACGAAGGCATAGGTATGTCGTTAAGCTATCGGATGTAAGCAGTTTTTTATTGGCAGGAGTAACTATTATGAAGAACGCACCTCGTAAAGCCCTGGTTCTTGGTATCGCCGCATTACTTGCAGGTGGTATCAATGCGCCAGTTTATGCAGAAGATGGCGTAGAAACCGATCCCGTTGAAACTATGGATACAGAAACTACTGAGGTTGAAGAAGTCGCGCTTGGAGTTGGAGAGCAGACTATTGTTGATGCTCTGGCTCAAGCGATGGTTGATTCCGCCGATACGGACACTGATACCGATACCGATACCGATACTGATACAGACACCGACCTAGAGAGCGCTTCCGCAACCATTCTGGAAATGCGGGAATCTGGTATGGGGTGGGGACAAGTTGCGAACGAGCTTGGATTCAAGTTGGGACATGTGATGGGCGATTATCACTCTAACCGACCAGACAGTGTTACTGAGCGTCTGGTGGAGAAACGCGCAGCCCGTGTCGATGGAATAGAACGGGGTGGGCGGCCAGAACGACCAGAGCGGGTGCGTGCTGAACGTCCCGAGCGCCCTGAAAGGCCCGAACATCCACAGAAGCCCGACCGCCCTGGCAGGGGTTGATGTTAGTCTAAGGAGTAGTGTTCGAGGGGTGACTCTGTAAGGTGCAGTCCCTGCGATAGAAATAAAGGCCGCTAGTAGCGGTCTTTATTTGTTTCTTTAATACCTGATATTCAATGAATACCTAAAATAATGGATTGGCGCAGGATTACAGTAGTAGTAAATAATACTGTTTGGAAAGTGTTAATTCACAGTGCCCGTTACCTGGTAATTAACACTAAAACTATTCGAGCAATTTAGCGCGGTATCTGTTTTAACATCATCGGAAATTTCGCAGGTATCAAAGCCGCAACGTTTCAGGTAGTAGAGTTGATCAGCGAGAATGGTGCCGACGGCGCGTAGCTCGCCCCGATAATTGTAGCGCTCGCGCAATAGCCGGGCGAGGGAAAATCCACGACCATCGGTAAATGTAGGGAAGTTCACGGCAATGCAGGGCAGGGCGGGGATAACCTTGGCTATGGCTTCGAGTTCGTCATCACTGTTTAGCCATAAGCCGGAGTTGAAGCGTAACAGCAGAGCTTTGCGATGTTCCAGCCAATAGGCGAGTGGAAACAGAATGTGGCCATCCGGTGAACCGT
>JAUUYV010000014.1 GCA_030590275.1 Porticoccaceae bacterium | reverse complement strand
CCTCAGGTCCTTTATAGCCTTCGACCTGACATATTTTACGATAACAGGGTATACATTCATAAGTATCTGCGGTGATGTGAATAGAAGATGAACCTGTTGCGCCGATAAGGAGGGGGTCAGTTGGGCCGTATAAAGTGATCGTTGGCTTGTCGAGTGCAGCAGAGATATGAGCCAGGCCTGTATCGACACAAATTGCACCGGAGCTCTGTTCCAGAATAGACGCGATGTGGGTCAAGCTTAAGCTCGGCAGCACCCTGGCATTTTTTATCCCCTTTGCAATTCTCTGCGCCTGCTGTTGTTCTGCCTGACTGCCCCAGGGGAGTAGTACCTCGTAGCCGGCATCATCAGCCAATTGCAGCAAATCTCGCCAGCTCTGCTGAAGCCAGCCCTTGGTGGGCCAGCTAGCGTTAACCACAAAAACCAAAAATGGTTTTTGTGGTAATTCTACGGGTGCTTGCGACCATTTGATCCCTGTCAGGCCAAAATCAGGGTCGCCATCTGGCACGGGGTATTTTAAGCTAGCACTCATCAATATTCTCATACGTCGGATGGCATGCTCGGACTTATCCACCGGATGACGCCCGGAATAGGCGAGGTGCGCGCCCCACTCTCTTATCGATGAGCCGTTGTACCCGTGGTGATCACCTTTAACGACGCGACCAAAGATCGAGCTTTTGAAGTTACCCTGCAAATCTATCACCGCATCGTAGTGCCGAGCTCTCATTTGCTGACGCCATCCCAGTACACCAGATACCAATGCTTTGCGAGATTCCGCTTTCCAGCGTCTTAAAGGTAACGGAAACACCTCTCCTACGGCGGGATGCCAGCGGGGTATATCGCTAAATAATTCGTCTACAAGCCAGTCAAAGGAGAGCCTGGGGTACTCCTTTACGGCATCGCTCAGCGCTGGCAGCGCCTGTACCAGATCCCCCATAGAACTTAACTTGACGATTAAAACTTTTTCCAAACGACGCCCCAGTTCGTTAATGCGAATAGTTTTCGCCACTATTTTATCGTAGTGAACGACGTATAATATACACCTGCTTTAAGCTTACTTATCAGGTTAAGCCCTGAGGCGTGGTCAAGAGCTGTGGAGCCATCCTTCCCAGACTACTACCTCAGCCGGTGACGACTAACGAACAATTTTTCACTAACAACTTTCCACTAACTACAAGGCCAGCAATATCCACACTCGAGCCCTCCATACCCAACGCATTGATAAGGATGCTTACGAGCATCTGTGTGAGGGTGGAACCGTGATCGAAAAAGACGGTTATGGGGATAAGGTGATTCGCCTTGCAAATGGAAACTATTTTAAATTGTTTCGCCGAAAACGCATCTTTAGCTCCGCGTTATTTTCACCTTACTCTAGTCGCTTCATCAAGAACGCAAAAAGGCTCGATCAGCTTGGAGTCCCAACTGTGCTTCCTCTCGATCTATATTCAGTACCGCATATCCATCGTACAGCTGTGCAATACAAGCCGCTACCGGGAACAACAATACGGGACGAAATCAAAAAGGCGGGTAACTATGGTGACCTGCTAAAGAGTTTGGGAGAGTTTCTTGCGAAGCTGCACGAACAGGGGATTTATTTTCGATCCGTTCACCTGGGGAATATTGTCGTACTGGAAACAAATGATTTCGGTCTTATAGATGTCGCCGATCTAAAGTTTCACCGTAGGCCACTTTCCAGGATAAAAAGACAGCGGAACTTCAAACATTTGTTACGGCCCCCGGAAGATGCCTTAGCTTTACAACCCTACCTGGAACTTATTTATGCGTCTTATGACTCGTATAGAGAGGCGATAAGAGCTAAGTAGCCCGCTGAAAATCGATATAGTATTCCTCCTCCTTGTGGGTTAACTTATGGGCTACTCTTTTTTTCCACCAAAACGTCTTCCATAATCAAGTACTCTAAATCTGAACCGTAAAACATATCCAGAGCGTCAGCGGGGGAGCAAACCATTGGTTCACCCCTTCTATTCAAAGATGTGTTTAACACCACACCATTACCTGTCAATTTTTCAAGCTCTTCCATAAGTTCGTAGTAGCGGGGGTTATATTCCTTCTTTAAAGCCTGTGCCCGAGCAGTGCCATCCTCATGAACTACTTCAGGCACTCGCTTCTTCCAGCCTTCATTGACCTCAAAAGTAAAGGTCATAAAAGGGGCAGGGTGGTCGGTTTTAAACATTTCAGGAGCGACCCTGTCGAGCATGCTTGGACAAAATGGGCGCCAGCGCTCACGGTATTTAATCTGCTCATTGATTCGGTCGGCGACTCCCGGCGCGCTCGGGCAACCCAGGATAGAGCGGTTTCCCAGAGCACGAGGACCAAACTCCATACGACCTTGAAACCAGGCCACCGGATTACCATCGGCCAAAAGCCTGGCGGCAAATTCGGTCACATTGTCGATTATCTTATAGGTGGGAGTTTTGGGGTGATGTTCACAGGCCGCCATACACTGTTCATTGCTATATTTTGGCCCCAAATAAACATGGTTCATTTTTTGTGGAGTAATGCCACGCTTAACTGCTGCAAAGGAAGCCGCTCCGACAGCCGTGCCTGCGTCTCCAGATGCGGGTTGAACGAATAGTTCTTTTACCTCGGGTCGGGAAATAATTTTCTGGTTTAATTTTACGTTGAGAGCGCCGCCCCCGGAAAATGCTAGCCTTCCAGTCTCGCGTAAAATATCGCCAAGGTAGTAATCCATCAACTTAAGTACTACCTCTTCGTACAATGCCTGGATAGCCGCAGCGTAATCAATATAGGGTTCATCGGCGAAGTCTCCGTCCCGCTTTGGCCCCAGCCAATCGATTAATCTTTGGCTAAAATAAAACCCTACACCATCTCGCTTATAACGACGTAAACCCACGGTATTAACATATCGGGTATTAACGCGGAAATCCTTGCCATCAAAATCAATCAATCGAGAAAAGTCATATTTGGAGGCGTCGCCATAAGGTGCCATCCCCATCACCTTGAATTCGCCATCCAGCATTTCGAAACCCAGATATTCAGTCATGGCTCCGTACAAACCACCTAAGGAGTCGGGGTCATAAAACTCTTTTATTTTGTGGATCTGCCCGTTTTCCCCATAGCCAAAAAAGGTAGTGGCATATTCGCCTTTCCCATCGACCCCCATAATGGCGGTTTTTCCGGAAAAACCACTCAAATGATAAGCGCTGCTTGCATGCGCCAGATGATGTTCCACCGGTTCAAATTCAATCTGATGCTTATCTATTCCCAGGGATTCGAGCAAGCCAAAAATCTGTTTTCGGTAGCGGCGGTAACGACGATTACCATTGAGCAGAGCATCGAGGGCTCTATCTGGTGCATACCAGTATCGTTTAGCAAAATGCCAGCGCGCTGGGGAGCTTAATGGTATTGGCGCAAAGGGGACGGCAACAACATCGATCTCTTTTGGATCAATTCCGGCGTACTGCAAACAAAACTGAGCTGATTCATAGGGCATTTTACCCTTCGCATGTTTGTCGCGAATGAAGCGCTCTTCTTCAGCAGCAGCAACAAGCTCGCCATCGATATAAAGTGCGGCGGAAGGATCATGGTTTAGCGCGCCTGAGAGGCCCAATATTTTAGTGCTCACTCCGACCCCCCTGGAATCTGGATATCAAGGCCCACCTGTTTAGCGACAGGTTCCAGAAGCTTCGAAAACTGTCGGAGAGTGTTTCCCTGCCAATTCGCCAGGAACCTCCTTATGTCTTTACGAAATGCGTGTCTAAATGCTTTTTCATCACGATGTACGTGCATTCCATCCAAATCAATCACCATCAGAGTTTCTTCGTGAACTATAAAATTTGAGCTTTTCATATCGCCATGACTAATGTGCGAGCTAAGAAAGGTCCCAAAAATATTTAAAATAGACCTTTCTAGCCAGGGTGGGGCTTCGTGCCCGGGCCGTTTTAATAACCAGTGCTCGAGGGAATCGCCAGATATGTACTCTGTAACAAGGTAAGCTTCTTTGCGCAATCGACCTTTACGGTTTTCCTGTAAAGCGATGGGTTTTGGTGTTGGTACACCCAATAGAGAGAGCGCCTGGCCATTTTTCCACGATATCCAGGCCCGAGATGGCCGTAAGCTCCGGCCTAAGCCGTGTCGCCAATTTTTTATATTGTAGCGTTTTACGACCCAGCTGGTATCCTCGCTCCCTTTGACTTGAACAACCGTTGATGTGTGCCCATTTTTAAGAACTACGCCCTGGGCAATGTTAAGGTCAAGCTGCTCCAGAAGATCGCGTAATTCTTTGCAATCGTGATCTCTTCGCATAACCGTAAAACGATGTTGGTTACTGCTTGCTAGAAATTCAGTGCATGAGCGTAATGACTTATGCTGATATTTTCTTACGCGCCAGAGACGCCTTTGAATAATTCTTTTTCTGAGTTTTGCCAAATCTACGCCAACACCGCCATAACTGGGCATCAGTGACGGTATTGCTTCATCTAGTTGGGGAGAAAACTGAGCAAAGAACAGTGCTAGATTATCGATGATAGTGCTGCTTTTGACGTTTTTATAGAGCTTGATCGACGCCCCATCAAGCACCTTTACTTCATCTTTTGAAAACAGGAAGTTGTCGAGATGAATGTCTTCCTGAACTAGTCCAGCCTGATGCATTCTGCCAAGCAAGGTTAAAGTCTGGCAGATGGAGTCCTCACATTTGCCATTCTTGTAACGCGATGCCAGGCTTTCTGAGTCGTGGAAAAATTCGGTCGTCACCAGCTGAGCCTCCCCATCTATTAATGACCAGACTTTCTTTGGACTGGGGATATCATTTTCAAGAAGAAGATCAAGCCCTCGGTTTTCTCGTAAGTAGTCTTTTTTTCTAAAAAACAGCTTCACTAGCAGGTAGCTATCATTGTATTTCGCCTTAAAGGTCAGGCGTTTGCCGGGTAAATGACGGAAGAGCTCCTCACAGATCAAGGGCTCTCGGCCCGATACACGCAATGAAAATTGCCCCAGCTCTCCTATTGAGGCCTGTTTAATTGTATTGATGGCTAGCTGCTCTTCAGTCATGGTTCAAATTAATTTGGGGCCTAAAAATTAACCTACCGATGGCACATAGAAAACGCCCACCGCCGATCACTCTCTCTCCCACCAAAACAATTAGCCACCTTTCTCAGTAAGTGTTTATCGCATGCATCTAGACGGTGTTTACCCCAGTATAATCAAGGGCACTGTCTAAATGGATAATATGGGCAGTCCTTCATCACTTCGATTTGAGTGAGGTTCGTACCAGGTTCCTGCTAGGGGTGATAGCCCTTCTTGACACCTTTTTGATACAAAGCTGAAGCTTTCGCTTTTACCAGATCCCATTGTTTCATAGCTCTCCCGTACGCTTCACTGAGGTTCACATCTTCGTAGGCAGCAAGAAAACATAACTCATCCCGCGCAGTAAAACCCACTTGCCTCGCGGAATAGCACAAGCTGGCCAGATCCTTAATGCGCCATCGCCTCGGGAGATGCTTTCTCAGCTGCATCCGGTGCAGGTCAATCAGGTAGATCGGCCGCTGAGAAGGCGGGACACCAGTATACTGATCGGATTCATCCAGCAGGAAATGGCAGAGATAATAATCGCGGTGATTGATTCCATTTTGGTGCAAGGTTCGGGTGATGGTGGCAAGTTTACGAATCAGACGTCTGCGTTCAGCAATCCCAATGCGGGTAAGCTGATCACCGGAAAAATACTCTTCCAGGCTTGTGCTAGGTTCCAATGCTTCGGTAACAAGAAAGGAAAGCCTCCGTGCCGGATTAAAACCCCGGCTCCCGAAACCTACGGCTGTCATGGTAGCTATGCCGAGCTCGTGCAGGCGGTTTATCCCCTTCCATTCGTTATCGGCCCCTAATACTGGTGCTCGTAGGCGTACCAGGTTTTTGAGGATTTCAGCGACGCCGATACCGCGGTGAATTTTAATGAAATATCCCCGATCCTCCAGGTCGAAACGTAGCGTGGTACGGCCATCAAGTGAGCGGTAAACTTCCCCCTGTAACTGCTCAGCTTTCTCAAAGGGGTCACAATCGGCCCAGATTCGAGCGAGAGTATCGGCTAGATATAATTGCATTAGATTTGATTCCGCCGCGCTGCACCTAAACTTTCAATGAGTTCGCTCGCACGCTGTGGTAAGCCGTATATATCGGCCGTCCTAGCCCATGCCAGAGCGCTTGTTCGTAATGAACTAGTACCTGTTTGTAAGGTTTGTAATAAGGAGAGTAATAAGTTTTCAAAATTGTTGGCCTGGTAGGGTTCCGCAGCAATACAGCCACCTCCCGATTCTTCGACAAAATGCGCGTAACCGCAGTTCGCTGTCGTTAATACCGGAAGTCCCGCGACCAGGGCCTCTAAAATTACCGTACCGGTATTTTCACTGTAAGCCGGATGAACCAGTAGATCGGCCCCCTGGAGAAACCGAGGGATATCATCCCGGCCACTGAAGAATTGGACCCGATCGGCGATACCCAGCTTTTTAGCTTCCCGCTGGAACAAAGCGGGGTCATCCTGTCCTATCACCATCAATTTAACATTGGCGCGGAATGGTTTCGGCAAGTTTTTTATGGCTATTAAAACTCGGTCTAGTCCTTTGGTTTTGAAGCCGGAGCCGATCAACAAAAGCAGAAGATCCTTTCTCTCCAAGTTAAACTCCTGCCTGAAACCCCGTCTTATTTCTTCCACATTATCCGGTGCACAGCGGCTTCTATCGATGCCGGGGGGTAAAAGATGAAAACGCTCTTCCCCGGTACCGTAAAATTGCTGAAACAGGGGTTTTTGTTGTTCCGATATCAGTAAAATTTCCGGTCCATCTGCGTCGAATACGGCTTCTTCATAGCGAGTAAAATGTCGATACCTGGATGTTAACCGATATACGGCACTACGCAAATATCGCGCCTTATGGGCGTAGCAAGGATCCGCAGCATAGTAGATATCCAGCCCGGGCATTTTATTAAAACCCACAATGACATCTACTGGATTAGCGGCTAACTCTGCTTTTACTTTACGGTAGAAGTGGCGATAACGAGTGGGGCTCGAAATGCCTTTTTTAGCGATCACCTGAATATCGAAGCCTTCGGGCCTGTCACCCTGCCACGATAGGGTAAACACCTGAATCTGATGTCCACGCGATTTGCAAACCATGGCAATACGTAAAAAATCCCGTTGTAAGCCGCCATAGGGGAAATACTTATATAAACAAAATGCCAGCTTCATTGGGGAGCTGGGTTCAACAAGCGATCCGTAGCCGCCAGAACTCTATCGGGTTTGAGGTCATTGAGACACTTTAAATGGCCTTTGGGACATTCCCGCTTAAAACAGGGCCCACAATCTACTGGAATCGAAAGTATCTCTACCTGTTCGCCTAGTGGCGGTGTAAAGCCCGGTGAAGTAGAGCCATAAATGACCGCCAGCGGGCGGCCCAGCGCAGCTGCAACGTGCATCAAACCAGAATCATTACTGATCACGAGATTAGCACTCGATAATAGATCAATGGCGTCGGCTAGTACCGTAAGACCGGCAAGGTTAACACTGTTGTGCTGCGCGGACTTTGGCAAACCCTCCACTATATTTTGAGCAACGGGCTGATCCCGCTCCGAACCTAGCAGCCAGACTTGCCAGCCACGCTTGATCATCTCAGCCGCCACCTCGGTATAGTGCGTCTCTGGCCAGCGTTTGGAGGGGCCAAACTCAGCCCCTGGGCAAAGTACCAATACCGGTTTATCACTGCCCAGCTTTAATTGCTTTCGTAAGGCTGCCACCCGTGCACTATCCACTTGTAAGCTTGGCCTTGATAGTGTCTTTGAAAGCTTATGTTGTGGTGGAAAAGCCAGTGCTACAAAACGCTCCACCATTAGCGGATATTTGTCTTTAATGAGTAAACGGATGTCGTTAAGCAACCAGAAGCGCATTTCACCGCGCCAACCGGTACGCAAAGGTATACCAGCAAATGCAGGGATCAGGGCTGATTTGAATGAATTGGGCAGGACGATGGCCCAGTCATAGTTTTGGCCGGCTAGCTTACGACCCAGCTCCATACGCGCCCCGAGTTCAAGCTTGCCGTGACCAATCGGCATATCCACAGCGGCATCGACTTCGGGCATCCGTTCCAGTAAAGGACGACTCCAGGCGGGGGCCAAAACGGTAATACGGCAATCCGGATAACGCTGCTTAAGGACGATAAACAGCGCCTGGGACATCACCATATCCCCAACCCAGGATGGACCAACAATCAAAATCTTAGTGCGTGTCGCACTAGCTGAGTTCATTGATTTCCCAATAGACTATCTGCCGGTCATCTAATCCAAAAGGCTGCTCTATTAGCAGCATGACTTATCCTTGCCGCTAACTGGTATTAAGCGTTAACTGGCGCCAACCACTCTGCATGATTTTTTAAGCGACCGCGAACTGCGTCAAAATACAGTGATTGTAATTTTTCGGTGATTGGGCCACGAGCGCCACTGCCAATCGGTCTTTCATCCAGTTCCCGAATCGGAAGAACTTCTGCGGCCGTGCCGGTAAAAAATGCTTCATCCGCTATATAGACTTCATCGCGAGTAATACGTTTTTCGCGGACTTCGTAATCACACTCGTGAGCTAATTGAATAATGGTATCGCGGGTAATACCGTCGAGACAGGAGGTCAGTTCCGGGGTATAAATAATCCCGCGATTCACTATAAAAAAATTTTCGCCGCTGCCCTCGGCAACATAACCTTCGGGATCCAGCATTAAAGCTTCATCGTACCCGCAATCGAGTGCTTCGCGTAGAGCCATCATAGAGTTAATGTAGTTGCCATTGGCTTTCGCTTTACACATGGTGATGTTGACGTGATGGCGAGTATAGGACGAGACTCGAATGCGAATACCTTGCTCCAGCGCTTCGGGACTCATATAGGATGGCCATTCCCACGAGGCAGCTATCACATGGGTCCGCAGGGCATCTGCACGCAAACCCATACCCTCTGAACCCAAAAACGCCATGGGTCGAATATAAGCTTCTTTGAGTTTGTTTTCCCGTACTACCTGAAGCTGCGCAGCATTTAGCGTATCGCGATCAAACGGCAACTCCATACCGACAATTTTTGCGGAATTAAACAGGCGGTTGGTGTGATCTTCAAGTCGAAAAATTGAGGTGCCATGACTTTCGGTGTCGTAGGCGCGTACGCCCTCGAACACACCCATGCCATAGTGCAGGGTATGAGTAAGCACGTGAACTTTCGCTTCCCGCCAGGGAACAAGCTCACCATCAAACCAGATAAAACCGTCGCGATCAGCAAACGACATTAAATTTACCTCTTATATTCATGACTTAAATCCAGGTGCTTTTTAACTTTGCGGTGTTAGTCTGCCGGACTTCCACGTTATTAACACGCTTCGTTAAGCAATAAATGCGCCCAGGCCGCAACGACTGCTGACCGCTCCTCTGTAAACTCTGTCGCCGGGACCACAACGGTTTCCTGTTGCAACTGCCGTCGATGCCCCGCTGCGCGATAGGCCTTGTAGGCTTCGCACAAACTATCCGCTTGCTGGGGCGACAACAGTCCTAGTTCAGAGAGGTCGCCGAGTATGCGTATATTATCGGTCCAACGCGTCAACTCGGGGTGGCTATGGGACTGAGCCAGAACCGTGAATTGAACCATAAATTCGATGTCTACGATACCACCGGCATCCTGTTTAAGGTCAAAGTCACCTGCTTTCAGGCGGTTTTTATTTTCATTTCCGGCCATACTCAACTGGGAGCGCATCTTGTCCCGCATATTAATAACGTCGTTTTTCAAGCTAGCCAGATCCCGCTCCCGGCTTAGCACTGAGACGCGCAACTCATTAAAACGAGTCGCCAGCGTCTCACTGCCGTTTATCGGCCTTGCTCGTACCAGGGCCTGATGTTCCCAGGTCCACGCGCTCTCTAGCTGATATTTTTCAAAGGCCACCAGGGAGCTCACTAATAAACCAGAGGCGCCGGAGGGCCGCAGGCGCATATCGATCTCATAGAGGGTGCCGGAAGCGGTGCGGGCACTTAAAATATGAATGATTCGCTGACCCAGGCGGGCAAAAAATGTTTCGTTGTCGATGGGACGTTCACCATCGGTGGCGAGGGATGAGTCTCCGTCGTGGATAAACACCAGATCGAGATCCGACCCGTGTCCTAATTCAAGTCCACCCAGTTTGCCATATCCTACAATCAAAAAATCTGGCGGTGTATCTGTATTCGACCGGGGCTTACCGTGGCGTTCTACCATTTGCCGCCAGGCCATTGCCAGCACGTTATCCAGAATAACTTCTGCTAACCAGCTCAGATAATCACTTACTTTCATTAAAGGCAGAGCACCAATGATTTCACAGGCTGCAACGCGAAGTCCGTGGGCGCGGCGGAAATAACGTAGGGCATCCATCTGCGCTTCCAGGTCGTCAAGTGGAATACGTAGCATTTGTTGTCGTAGCTCGTCTGCGATCAGTTCTCGTTCTGGAGGTGTATATAAAGTCCGGGTATCGAGCAGTTCATCCAGTAAGGCGGGGTAGCGTGCAAGCTCGCTCGCTACCCAGGGGCTGGCCGCGCAAAGTTGTACCACTTGCTGGCGGGCGCCCGGGTTTTCTATCAGTAAGACCAGATAAACACTACGGCGAACGACCGCTTCGATAATGGCCACTACCCGGCACAGTACTTTGCCAGAGGTATCGTAAGCTTGTGCTTTATCACTGCCGCAATCGGCGATTAGCAAGGGCATCAAGGCATCTAGCCGACCACGAACATCCTGTTGCATGGCAGTAACGTCACGACTGGTATGCAAGTCTTGCAGTCGCTTGAACGTAGACTCGTCATCGACGTAGCCCAAAGAGCGTAGCTCAGCCTGGGCCGTAAGCCGGATGGATTCGTTTTCTGCATCATTGGTGGAATCTGTAAGCGATGTTGCCGATAGTTGCCAGACAGTTATTGCGGGTTCATTGGTTGATGAATCGCCATCGCTGTCCTCGTTCTCGGGTGCTGCCACCTGATCAAATATTCGACGTACTGCCTGACGGTGCTGATCAAGAACGGAGGAAAACTCTTCTTTGTTTGCGCAGGCCATCAATGCAGCAATTCGGTCACGACCTTCGTCGTCGCTGGGCAGGGCCTGGGTTTGCTGGTCACGCCAGGCCTGTAATGCGTGCTCGGTATTGCGTAAAAATTGGTAGGCATTCCAGAGTTGGTCGACGGCTTCCGTCGGCAACAACTCATCCTCCTTAAGTAAGTTTAGGATATGTTTAAGTTGGGGGGGTTGAAAACGCGGATCCTTTCCGCCCCTGATTAGCTGGAAGGCCTGGGCGATAAACTCCACTTCTCGAATACCTCCGGCGCCAAGTTTTACATCCTCGGTTTTACCTTTGCGGCCGACTTCGCGGTTGATCAAAGCTTTCATATCCCGTAGGGACTCAATCGCCGTGAAATCGATGTATTTGCGGAAGGTGAACGAGCGCAACATGGATGCCAGTTGTTCGCGCGTGGCCAGCTCGCCGGTCATTACTCGGGCCTTAATCATCGCGTAGCGCTCCCACGCACGACCCTGGGTTTGGTAATATTCTTCCAGAGCATCGAAACTGTAGACCAGCGCCCCACTCTGTCCGTAAGGCCGTAGACGCATATCGACTCGAAACACAAAGCCATCTGCAGTGATCAGGTCCAGAGCTTTAATCAGTTTTTGTCCCAGGCGGGTGAAAAACTCCTGATTGCTCAAGGCTTTTTTGCCGCCCTGGGTCTCGCCTTCTTCCGGATAGGCAAAGATCAGGTCTATGTCTGAGGATAAATTTAATTCTCCGGCACCCAGCTTACCCATAGCGATAACTATCAGCTGTTGAAGCGTACCGTTATTACGGCCTACGGGTTCTCCCCACTGGGCACAGGCTATGGGATGGAGTATTTCCAGGCTACAACGGATACAGGCATCCGCAAGGGCTGATAAGTCTCGTGTAGTCTCAAGTAAATCGGCTTGCCGACTTAAATCGCGCCACACAACGCGCAACAATTCGCGGTTGCGGTAGTGCCGGAGGGTTTGGGCCAAACAGTTTTCTTTTTCGGGTTCTTCGATTTCGCGAAGTTGATGGTTGAGGGTTTTTCGAAGCTCGATTTCAAAGCTGGTTTCGGGTT
>JAUUYV010000120.1 GCA_030590275.1 Porticoccaceae bacterium | reverse complement strand
GGCGGCATCACCCGTTACAAAATAAAGGGTGCGGTAATTGATGGCCTTTATCCCGAAAATATATTACTTGGCAATACTTTTCTCAGCACAATCGAAATGAGCGAACACAACGGCGTCATGATATTGCGGGAACGGTAAGCAATTCACGACAGGGTATTTAGCCCTGCTCCAGTATTTTACGCAGAGTTTTTATCAAGGTAGATTTAGTGTCCACATTAGCAAAACGTATTATCCCCTGTCTCGATGTCGATGAAGGACGGGTCGTTAAGGGCGTGCAATTTGTAGATATTCGAGATGCAGGTGATCCGGTGGAAGTAGCCAGGCGTTACAACGAGGAGGGAGCGGATGAGATTACCTTCCTCGATATCACTGCCAGCCACGAAGGTCGGGATACGACCTTGCACACCGTTGAGCGTATGGCTGCGGAAGTGTTCATTCCGCTCACCGTCGGTGGTGGTGTCAGAACGCTTGCAGATATCAAAGCTCTGTTACGAGCTGGAGCGGATAAGGTCGGCATTAATTCAGCAGCGGTGAAAAACCCACAGTTTGTTCGCGAAGCGGCCGAAAAGTTTGGTTCGCAATGCATTGTTGTCGCTATTGATGCAAAACGAGTCAGCGGTGAAGGAGAGCCGCTCCGCTGGGAGATATTTACCCACGGCGGTCGCAAGCCAACAGGTATCGACGCGGTAGACTGGGCAGAAAAAATGGCCACTCTCGGAGCCGGAGAAATTTTGTTGACCAGCATGGATCGAGATGGCACCAAAAACGGCTTTGATCTCGCTCTTACCCGCGCAGTCAGCAATGCAGTCTCAATACCAGTGATCGCCTCCGGTGGCGTTGGTGAGCTCCAACATCTGGTGGATGGCGTAGTGAAAGGCGGTGCGGATGCCGTGCTAGCTGCTAGTATTTTCCATTTTCAGGAATACAGCATCTCAGAAGCTAAAGATTTTATGGCGAGAAATGGTGTAGAAGTTCGCCAATAAAATACCCGGGGAAGACTTCTGTGTAAACGACTAAAGTAACTATTAGACAAGGAGTCAATTAAGAATAGCGACTAATGGCCCCGGTAGGACGCCGATAACCTGCGGCAAACCGATCAATAGCCCTTGAATACTTCAACGAGCTTCGGGGGTGCTAGTTGAATGAAACTGATAAAGCCAGCCACTCCATGCTGGGCTAGCTCCAGGGACTCGAACGGCCCCATGGTCACGTTTTCACGGGTCGTAAAGTACCAGTCATCCGCGAGTTTAAAATAGCGCTCACTACGCAAGGGCAGAGCCGAGATCATTCCGCCATCTTCTGCGCGAGCATGATTATCCTTCCAGCTGTGTATATCCGTTGGCATTTACATCATCCCTGTTTAAGTAGTTATAGATCAAAGCTAAGTCGTTTTAGATGAACAACTTACCGAAAGAAGCACTTATTGTGCACTAACTTTCACATGTCCAGTTAAGGCAAACCTTAGCTACCGGATCGCTATATCTTTCTGGTTTCGCCCCAACAGGCACCAGCTCAAATTGGCCTTCTGACGAAAGGTTATAACAAAACCCTCGTTCAAAAACAAATTCTTTCTGTAAAACTACGGACTTGAACTTTCGCTCAATATCGCCAGACCTTTGAGTAAATTAACAGCCTCATAGAGCTGATTATCGTCCAACAACTGAGCGTCTTCGCTTTCTTCTGTATCTACCGACTCTGAATTACCTTTGTCCAGGTGTCTCGAAAGATTAGACTCTTTGACAGCATATTCAGGATCAAGCCGCCGAATTTCAGCTCGACCCACGACAATATCTGGCTTGATGCCCTCCGCCTGTATAGAGCGCCCACGGGGAGTAAAATAACGGGCGGTTGTTAACTTAATCGCGCGGCCATCTCCCAGGGGCAGCACGGTTTGCACTGAACCTTTACCAAAGCTTTCTGTCCCCAGAATAAGTGCCCGGCGGTGATCCTGTAAGGCACCGGCTACAATTTCCGCTGCAGAGGCTGTGCCCTCGTTAATGAGAACTACTATCGGGGTACTTTCTAGCATATCGTCAGAAGAGGCCCGAAACTCGGTATTAGATGAAGGGATTCGGCCTTCGGTATAAACGATGAGCTTGTTATCGAGCCCTTCGCTATCGAGAAGAGCATCGGCCACTTCCACCGAGGCAGCCAATAAACCACCGGGGTTATTGCGCAAATCGAGCACGACACCTTTGAGCTTAGGGTTTTTGGTCTGTAGTTTGGACACCACCTTACGAAAATCCGCGCCGGTTTGTTGCTGGAACTGGGCGAGACGTATATAGCCAAAATCGGAGGTGATCATGCGCCCACGCGTACTGGCAATTTTCACCGTATCGCGAACAATTTTGACCACCAGTGGCGCGCCTTCGCCTTCCCTGACGACGGTGAGTTCAAGCGTGCTACCTTTGGGGCCTCGCATCAGGGGAATGGCTTCACCCAGATCCATTCCTTGCAGGGATTGGTCACCCAGTTTAATGATTAAGTCTCCAGCCTTGAGTCCAGCTCGAGCAGCAGGGGTGTCATCTATGGGTGAAATTATTACGATATAACCATCTTTCATCCCTACTTCTATCCCAATACCACCAAACTCTCCAGTGGTACTTTGCTGAAGCTCACTGAAGGATTCTTCCTTCAAAAAAGCGGAATGGGGGTCAAGCTCTCCCAACAAACCAATGATGGTCTTTTCGAAGAGAGCTTTGTCATCAATCTCTTCCACATAAGAACTTCTGATTTGGTCGAAGACCTGAACGAATAGCTGAAGCTCTTCCAGAGGAAGTCGGGCATCGTCGGGGACAGGAGTATCGCTACTCTGAGTAGCAGCGGACAGGAATAATGCCAGGGCACAAAATAAAGACCCGGTAAAACGAGAGTGCAAACCTTGCAAAGAGAGGGCCTGGGATTTCATGGCAAGTCCTTGTGACGTTGATTTGGAGTGTACGTGGGTTTGGGTGGTGTGCAAACTATGGCAAAAGCCTAGTGAAACTCTCTCAAAATAGCCTGATAACTTCCAGATTCCAGGCGCGGACCGAATTGGCTCACCACCTGCGCAGCGGCACTATTGGCAAAGGCGCCTGCACGAGCATAGTCGAAGCCATGAGTAATCCCATACAGAAAAGCGCCCGCAAACATATCACCTGCACCGTTGGTATCGACAGCCTTTATCGGTGATGATTCCACTCGATGCAAATGTTCTCCGTCATAAACTATGGCGCCATCCGCCCCCAGCGTAATAGCAAAACGCTCTGCATAATCGCTCATCGCTGTCGCAGCGGCTTCGGTATCGGAGGTATTCGTCCAGTCAAGCGCCTCATCGCGATTACAGAACAAGAGATCAATGCGACCACCCATTATCTCCATCAAGCCATCGCGAAAATGGGCGACGATACCTGGGTCGGAAAGACTAAGCGCAATTTTTGTATTGTTTTTCCGTGCCGCTGTGCAGGCCTCTATCGCCGCTTGTCGTCCGGTCGGCGAAGTCACCAGATAACCCTCAATATAGAGATATTCAGATGCCGCGATCGCTTCGGTATTCAGATTCAGGGGGCACAAGGTTTCACTAATACCCAGAAAGGTATTCATGGTGCGCTCAGCGTCTGGCGTAATCAGTACTAGGCACTTGCCGGTAACACCCTCGGGTAAACCATCCAGGCCATCGTGCGCGACGCCTGCCCTGGCCAGATCTTCAAGATAAAACCCACCGTTTTCATCATTGGCCACCTTGCAGGAATAATACGCATTCCCACCAAAACTACTGACCGCAATAATGCTGTTGGCTGCTGAACCACCGCTGGCCCGTCGCGATACGGTGAGATGATCACTGAAAGCATTGAGTAACTGAGTTTGCCGATCCTGGTCTACCAATGTCATTAGCCCTTTTTCAATACCATGGTGTTCCAGCTCCCCGTCACTGACTTGAATCTCGGTATCGACCAGGGCAGCGCCCAAACCATATATATGAAATGTGTTCATTGAGGGTACTGTTCCTTTTGGTAGTGTGACCGGGGCGAAAGCGCTATTATCCCCCGCCGCCGGGCATAAGCAAACGCACTTTTATAGTGCTTATCGGTCAAAGAACTTAAGCACCGCCTGAAATAGAACTTACCCAGGAGCCGAGTTTGGCGCAAAAGAAGCCCAAAAAACGCCGAGGAAAACCCCCAAAAAAGGGTTCTGCACGCAAGCGCAGTGCCAGCAAAACGCCTAAACCAGGTTGGCTGCGCCGCCTGTTTGGTTTCAGTCTTCGCTATCTATTACTACCTGTCCTGTTTATCACAGGGATTTCTTTGCTAGTTCTCGATCTAATCGTGCAAAACAAGTTCTCTGGCACTAAATGGACGCTACCTACCCACGTATACAGCCGTACCCTGGACATTTATGCGGGCCTTGAAATCGACCGGGAAGCGCTAATTTGGGAGCTGGATCAACTCGGTTACCGACGAGTACAAACCGTATCCCGCGCTGGACAATACGCTGTTGGCAGCAAGGCCATTGAACTTCATACCCGACCCTTCATCTTTCTCGACGGCAACAAACCCGGCCAGAAAGCTCGTATTTCCCTGGGCAGCAACGCGGTTCGCGCCCTCTCCGGTGCTCGTGGTAAACCCCTCTCTTTATTGCGCCTCGAACCGGTAAAGATTGGTGGCATCTACCCGGAACGAGCTGAAGACCGAATTCTCGTCCGCCTTGAAGACCTCCCTCCCTACCTGGCAGATACCATCATAGCCGTGGAGGATCGTGATTTTTATCGTCACCACGGGGTTTCCCCAAAAGCTATCGCACGAGCCATGTGGGCAAACCTGACCCAGGGCAGATTTGCCCAGGGGGGAAGCACCATTACCCAACAACTGGTGAAAAACTTTTACCTGACCGAGGAACGCACCCTAAGTCGCAAGGCTATGGAAGCGATCATGGCGATACTGCTCGAATTGCACTACAGCAAAGCCGACATTCTCGAGGCCTATATTAACGAAATCTACCTGGGCCAGTCGGGCAAACGCGCGATTCATGGTTTTGGCATCGCTAGCGAATACTATTTTCGTCAGCCAGTGGCTGAACTCGATGTCCACCAGGTGGCATTACTGGTGGCGCTTGCCAAGGGCGCCTCCTACTACAATCCACGCAGACATCCAAAACGCGCCACCACTCGACGTAATTTAGTCCTCAAGCTACTAAAAGACCAAAATGTTGTGACGGCTAGCATCGCAAAACAAGCGACGAACCGTAGGCTCGATGTCACGACCAAAGCAGGTACCACCACCAATAAGTACCCGGATTATCTCGACCTGGTCAAACGACAACTACGCCAGGATTACGACGAAGACGACCTTGCCCAGGAAGGTCTGCGTATTTTTACCTACTTTGATCCCCAGGCCCAACGCCAGGTTGAAAAAGCCCTCAGCAATCGCTTAAACCTTATTGAAAGCCAACGAAAGCTGAAGAACAATACCCTCGAAGCGGCCTCTTTGGTGGTGCGTGTCGGTAGCGGTGAAGTACTGGCGCTGGCCGGTGGTCGCGAACGCCGTTTCGCTGGCTTCAATCGAGCACTGGATGCCCGCCGTATGGTCGGTTCCACCATCAAACCGGCGGTTTACCTGGCGGCGCTGGAACGACCCGAGCAATTCACCCTCGGTAGTTTGATCGAAGACGGTCCCGTTGAGGTGCTGGCGCGCAAGGGAGAAATGTGGACGCCGCGTAATTTTGACCACACCAGCCACGGGCCAGTGCCCCTTTACACAGCTCTCGGTAATTCATACAACCAGGCCACGGCCAGACTCGGTCTCGATATCGGTGTGGCAAACGTTGCCAGGGTAATACGTCGACTCGGCTTCGAAGGCGACATGGCCGAAGTACCCGCTCTCTTGCTGGGCGGGATTGCCATGACACCCTTCGAAGTCGCTAACATTTACCACACCATTTCCGCAGAAGGGTTTTATACCCCTTTGCGGGCCATCAGCGCCGTATATGGCCCTACCAATGAACCATTAACGCATTACCCCTTCGAGGTCGAGAAGCGTTTTAGCCCGGCAACTATGCACTTGCTTCACTATGCTCTCCAGGTAGTGATGCGCGAAGGCACCGGCAAAAGCGCTTATTACCAACTCCCGGATTCCCTGGTGGTGGGCGGTAAAACTGGTACCTCTAATGACCAGCGCGACAGCTGGTTCTCTGGTTTTAG
>JAUUYV010000224.1 GCA_030590275.1 Porticoccaceae bacterium | reverse complement strand
GTCAATAAATGGCATTTCACTGCAAAACTCAGCAATAACAATATCGGCCTGATCGAGCATTTGCTGTGAATAATCGGTGTGAAGACCCGCACTACACAGGCCATCTCCATTGGGTTCAGAGGTCTTTATCAGCACAATATCAATGCCATACTCAGCGTCCAGGGCCTGATATCGGGCAGAATGGAAGGCGGGGACATATTCCAGTCGTCCCTGCTGTAGCACTTCCCGGTAGCCGGGCAGAAAAAACCCGGTATTCAACACCGCATGGGTCGAAATACTGTCGAGATCCAGTTGCGTTATACCAGGCACAGAGCAGTCATACACCCGAAAACTGGTACTTAGCTTCGCCTGTTTTACCACCTCCAGCACAGCGTCAGGTTGACCACAGGCACCGCTGATAAAAACGCCTACCCCGTCAACAAAATGTCGCCGTACCTCATCAATGCTCAGCAGTTTGGGTTGCTTTGCTACCATCATAAATCCTCAACTATCGCCAACACGCATTATTGTGCCGCGCAATTTACCACAGGCTCGCAAGACGCTGTTCAAACATTTAAACTACTGAGGCCACCGGGTGACACCCATTTCCCGTGACAAGGTTCACATAACTAAACTTTTTCTGTGTATAATTCAGGCCAACTTCGTAGGTTAAGAAAGGGCTATAAGTTATTCAAATCTATAATGAGTTTCGAATACCTTTTATACAGGCAGAATAATTCAACCCAGGTACTACTAAGTGACAAAAAGCTATTTGTCGATGGCCAAAAGGTCAATTAGCAAGACAAACACAACAACAATAATACTCGCTGCTTTTGTTGGAATATGCAGCTTAAATACTGGTTTTAGCTTCGCCATAGAGTCTGCCGCGATCCTGTACGGACCCGACGATCCCGCTTCAATCTCTGCGGGGTCGCTCAAGATCACTCCAGAACTGGCCGTGCAAGTGGGCCACGATGACAACCTTTTTACCACCCGCAGTAATAAAACTGACTCTCTGCTCACTATCCTCCACCCCAGCGTAAAGTTTCTCGCCGATAAGGGAAATGACAGCTACAACCTGACTTATACCGTAGAAGATGGCACCTATCACGATAGCAATGCCGACAATTACACCGATCACGATTTAAGGGGTGAGGCCTTGCTAGAGCTCAACAGCCGAAATCACCTGGATCTGAAGGCCACCTACCTGAAAGAACACGAAACCCGGGGCAGCACCGATGCGGCGAGTGGAGACAAGCCCTCGCTGTATCAGGACAAAATGTTTGACGCCAAATATCGCTATGGCGCAAAAGAAGCCAGGGGTGCTATTGAGGTAAAGGGTTCGTACCTGGATCGTCGCTATGTCAGCTTTGAGCCACTGAATGCGAGCCGAGATCGTGAAAACTGGCAGATCAACTCAACTTTTTTTTACCGCGTTGCGCCCAAAACATCACTAGTCGCTGAAGCACGCCACGAAGATATCGATTACGATCTCGCAACCAGCACACAGGATAGCACCGAGCGAAAATATTTCGTGGGCGCTACCGGGGAAGCAACAGCCAAAACCTCGGGTACCGCCAAATTTGGATACTCCGAGACAGATTACGACTCAGCTAGCCGCGAAGACCAGGATGGCGATAGTTGGGAGGTTGAAGTTAAGTGGGAACCACAAACCTACTCGACATTTACACTGGCCACTGCCCAGGAGTTCGAAGAGTCCGATGGTATTGGTGATGGTATCGACACAGAAAGTCTCAGCCTGTCCTGGGAGCACTACTGGAAAAAACGTTTAAGTACTACGCTAACCTTTGCTCATGAAGAGCAGGACTACATCAACTTTGATCGCAATGACGAAACGGATAACGGCAAGGTACGCGTTCAGTACGACATGAGACGCTGGCTATCAATTAGTCTGGAATACGCCTATACCGATGCCGACTCTAATATCGCCAGCGAACAATATAAACGCAATGAGTTCATGTTGACGGTGTCGGCTTCTCTCTGATCACTTTTTAGATGAAGCACTTAAGTTGATACGGGTTGTTTAAAATACCTGGTTTGAAACAGCTTATGTGAAACAATAAAGGCTTGGCGAGACCTCAGCTGAGAGAAAACTGTTTAACTTTTAGCTATTAAATTCCAGCTATAAGATACACGAGCGCAACTCAGGATTGTGCTTTTTCGCAATTAATGAGTAGAGGGTTAGAGTTTTCAGTGTTATCAAAACGCTTGTTGAATACATTTTTTGTAACTGTGATCCTGGTAGCGGGCCATTCACTGTTTGCCATAGATACCCCTGTTCAAAGTTCGGGCCTGTCCGAATACCCGCTTGGCTCAGGAGATCTATTAAAGATTCAGGTGTTCGGTGAGCAAGATCTGAGTCTAGAGATTCGTTTAAGCGATGCTGGCACCATTTCCTATCCCTTCCTGGGTGAGCTCATGGTGCTCAACCTGACCACTTATAAATTGAGCGAACTTATCCGCATCGGCCTGGCCGATGGTTATCTGATCAACCCCGTTGTTAATATCTCCATACTGGAATATCGTCAGTTCTATATTTACGGCGAAGTAAAAAACCCTGGGGGCTATCCTTATCAACCGGGTTTAACCCTGCAAAAAGCCATTGCCCTGGCCGGGGGATTTACCGAGCGCTCTTCCAAATCAAAGATCTACGTAGTACACGAAAAAGAACAAGCTTCCAGCAAACTTGAGCTTGGGAGTGCCGTGCGGCCCGGTGACACCATAACAATAGAAGAAAGTTTTTTCTAAGCTACGCTCAGTAACATACATCAGTTGGATCGCACCAATAAAATACGGCTCTTAATGGATAAACATAGTGGATAAAAAAATAACCATTGGCCCTATAAAACTGGATAAAGAAGTTTAAACTGAAAAACCTGTCATTTTTGATTACATTATGAATCCAAACACCCAAAACGCATCAAACAGACCAACAAATGGGCTAATAGAAAGGCAGGTAGATCTACGCCACTATTGGCTAATCGTATCTCGCTATCAGTGGCGCATTCTAGGGTTTTCCCTCGCTGTAACACTGCTAACAACTTTAGTCGCTTTTTCTCTGGAACCCCAATACCAGGCAAAAGCAACGCTACTCATTGAATCAAAACAGGGCAATGTGGTTTCTATTAAAGATGTTTACTGGATGGATGTCTCACGACGTGAGTACTATCTCACTCAATATGAAATATTAAAATCTCGAAACCTGGCAGAGAAAATCATCCATCAATACAATTTGACAGCTCACCCTGACTTTAATAGAAACTCTACTTCTATCACCAGCCTGCGAAATATAGCAGGGCGTACTCTCCCCGACCTGGCGTCCAAAAAAAATCACAGTGAAAAAGCAATTGATTTGGAGCGCACAATTAATCAATTTATTGATCGCTTATCAATAGAACCCATTGGCAATGCGCGGGCTGTAAATATCAAGTTTGATGCCTATGACCCGGCACTTGCTGCCCAAATAGCTACCGCAGTGGGCGAAGCCTATATTGAAGACAACCTGGAAACAAAAATAGACATAAACGCTAAAGCCTCTGTCTGGTTAAATAAGAGCCTGGTTGGGCTAAGAGAAAAACTCAAACAATCTGAGCAGCGCCTGCAGGCATTTAGAGACAACGAACAGATTATCGGGGATCGAGGGGGCCTGGATATAGCGGGTAGCGAACTCGATCTAGTAGCCAGTAAGCTTGCAGATGCACAGCGAGAACGTCTTGAACATCAGGGCCTGTACCTGGAAATCAAATCAATGGAGAAAGGTGGTGCCAATACCGAAAACTACGAGCGTATTCCAGAGGTGCTTAGCCATCCGGTGGTACAAAGTTATAAGCAGGCGCTACTACGTGTTGAGCAAAGAAAATCCGAGCTAGCTAAGCGATATGGGCAGAAACATCCAAAATTAATCGCCATCAATTCCGAGCTTAACAGCGCCAGGAGTGCTCTGAATCGTCAAATTAGGAGCGTGGTCTTAGGCCTGGAGAAACGATACCGGGCCGCTCAATCTAACGAGCAAGCATTGAATGCCGCCCTGAACAAAACGAAGCAGAAAATTCATGGCCTCACTCGAAAAGAATTCCAGTTAAAGGAATTAGAACAGGAGGTAGCCGCAAACCGAAAGCTGTATGACACATTTTTTAGCCGCCTTAATGAAACCTCTGCCGCTAGCGGATTAGAAGCCGCTAATGCCCGCATCCTGGACCGAGCTGGTATTCCTCAAAAGCCCCACAAGCCCAAGAGAGGAGAAATTATCAGTCTTGGCTTTTTAGGAAGCCTTGCGTTTGGCGTGATGTGTGCTTTTCTGTTAGAAGG
>JAUUYV010000131.1 GCA_030590275.1 Porticoccaceae bacterium | reverse complement strand
TTTTCGTTGCAGTCACGTAGGCTTTGGGGTCGATTAACGACCAAAACCCCCTGGGTTTCTGCAGCTTCAAGGAGGTAAGTGCTATAAACATACTCGCTGTCGAAAGGCGGATCTTTACGCATCAGGAGACAGTCGAGTTCAGCCAGTGATCGCTCTTGCGGTGCTTCTTTACGGTACCAGTGATCGAGAGAATCAAATACCTGGATCGGGCTTTGGCTAGCAATTACCTCACCATTTGTCAGGGCCAGGTCACTTTGTTCCATATACCATAGTGACCAGCCACGTTCCTGAGCTGCCAGCAGTAAAGCCAGCGTCGTATCCTTTTTAGGGTTGATGGATGCGATGGGATCCATAATTACACCGAGTGCTTTTGCCATGATTTTAGGCTTCCTTAAAGGTTGGCTTTCGAGCAAATAAATCCGCCCAATATTCTTTCCTGTACAGCCCTGACCGGGGCTAAGCTAACTTGTCGGTGATTATCCTATGAAAACGTGATTAGATGGCCGTTGATCTAGAGAAAGTGCGAAGCATTTATCTTTTGAATCCGACTGTTATAGATAATACCTTGATATTGTGTTAAAAATAATCCTGATCCAATTTATTTCGAGTTGGGTAGTATATGTTGTGCTATTGCATCGTAAATTTGAGTGTAAATTAAAGGCCCAGATCGATCGACCTGGGCTAACACAGTTAGCTTGATTAAAGGTTAGGAAAAGATGGCTGCAAGCATTGAAAACATGAAAGTCATGGTTATTGACGACAGCAATACAATACGACGAACAGCTGAAACTTTGCTGACCAAGGCGGGTTGTAAAGTGGTGACAGCGGTAGATGGTTTTGACTCCCTCGCGAAAATTGCCGATAACCGCCCCGACATGATCTTTGTTGATATTATGATGCCAAGGCTCGACGGTTACCAAACCCGCGCACTAATAAAAAACAATAGCGAGTTTAGTGATATTCCCGTAGTGATGTTGTCGAGTAAAGATGGCTTGTTCGATAAAGCCAAGGGACGCATCGTTGGTGCCGATGAATATCTTACTAAACCGTTTAGTAAAAACGAGTTATTTGAAGTTCTCCAGCGGGTCGTTACCGACAAACCTGTCGCCGAGGCTAGCAGCGCGTCAACGAGCTAGAGGTATTATCCGGGCGCCTGAATTTGTTGTTGGATAGCGGCAGCGAAAACTAAGCAGATGACCAAACCAGCAAAGCTGGTAGTGGAACCAAACATGGCAAAAGTCTTAATTATCGATGATTCTCCGAGCGAAACTTACAAGCTTGAAGGCATTCTCAAAAAAAATGGTTACACGGTATTGTCTGCGGAATCCGCGGAGCAGGGCGTACAGGTAGCTAAACAGGAACAACCCGATGTGGTCTTGATGGATGTTGTCATGCCTGGCCTTAATGGTTTCCAGGCGACACGTCTTCTTACGAGAGACAGTGAAACCGGCCATATTCCGATCATTATGGTCACTACAAAAAACCAGGAAGCAGATAGAGTCTGGGGAACCAGGCAAGGAGCTAAGGCCTACCTGATAAAACCAGTGCGAGAAGGTGATCTGCTAAAAACGGTTAAAGAGTTTTCCGCCTGATGGATGCATAGAGCAAATAATAAATGACAGAATATCCAGGCGCATTTGTGGCCTTGAATGAGCTTTTCCAGGCTTACGCGCAGAACTCAAAAGCCCTGCCAGCGCAAGTAGACTACGCGCCGGTGGCGACGGTGATTTGTTTCAGTGTGTTGGGTAGAGAGTTAGCAGTGCCATTGGACAAGTTAGCAGAGCTGTTACCGACGCAACCCTACACAGCCTTGCCCGGCGTAAAGCACTGGATGCGAGGCGTGGCTAACGTGCGTGGCAAACTGTTACCGGTGATTGATTTCGCAGAATACCTTGGCGGACAACCCAGTGAGTCTACAAGAACTCAGCGCATGCTGGTTATAGATAGCGATGATATCGTGGTGGGTTTGCTAGTGGATGAGATCCAGGGTATGCGGCACTTCACTCTGGATACTTACAAATCTACGCTTGAAGACGTCCCAGATTCACTAGCTCAATACGTGGTCGGTGGGTTTGAGGAAAAGGATGGTAGCGTAATCCCTTTATTTGAGCCTGAGTTCCTGGTCATCGATGAGACCTTTCGCGACGTGGCGGCCTAGAAAATGGAACTCATCCCGAGGACAGTACAGCGAATCAACATGACTAGAGAGAACCGCAAACGAAAACATAATCGGCGAAATAAAATCGTCGGGAGCGTGAAAGTATGAGTGAACGTAAGGGCGCAAGTCTGGCCGGAGTGTCGGTCTTAATGATGGTAACGTTTTTAATCGCTACGGCTGTCACGCTTGGGTATGTGTTTTATACCCTATCGAAAAGCTCCGGGTTTGATAATGCTCGAACCCAGTTAGCAACGGAAATAGGCGGGCTATCTAGCCAGGCTGGACGTTTCTCCCTGGCGGCAGCCAGAGGTGATAAAGCAGCTTTCGAGCAACTTGATGATACGGCAACCCAAATTCAGACTATATGGGAAGGCATAGAAGCCAACCCTGGTGGTCAGCTACCCTCGGTCGATATCAGCGATTTTGGTAATCAGTGGCAAGTGTCTAAAGGCTATATTGACACCATACTGGCCAATCGAGATGAAATTCTGAAATTCCAGATTGCTTTGACTCAAGTCGAAAAAGCTTTGCCGAAGTTACAAACTGATTACGCTAAGGTGGCCGAGCGGCTACTCACCACCAAAGAATCGGCGAGCCTGGTCGAAGCAGCCCACACTCAAACTCTGCTCATTGAACGTATGGGCCGTAGTGGTGATGGCTTGTTGGCTGGCAATAACATTAAAGGCAATAGCAGGCAATTCACCAAGTACTCTGATATTTTTAGTAAAGTGCTCAATGGAATGCGTCGTGGTAATAAAGAGCTGGGCATCGTTAGAGTCAGGGACCAACAAGGCCAGGTGGTGTTAGGTCGCATTACCAGCCAACTTAGCAAAATACAACCGGCCATCAATACTATAAAAACCAGTAATCTGGTGGTTACAACGGCTATCCAGGCTGCTCTAAAAGTTGAAGCCGAGCAGGAGAAGCTTGCGGGCTCCGGGAAAACACTTGCTGGAAGTCTAGATCCATTAAGCCGTAGTAGCCGCGAGATTATCCCTGGTGTGTCACTGGTGAAAGCTGCCATCGTAGGCGTGGGCCTGTTGATAGGGGGGCTCGCACTGCTGGCATTTATCTTTTATAACCGTGCTCGCAAACGTTTGCTGGAAACCAGCGAATTTAATCGCGTCAATCAGGAAGCTATTTTACGTCTGCTCGATGAGATTCAGGGCCTCGGTGAAGGTGATCTGACGGCCGAAGCTACAGTTACCGAAGATTTCACTGGTGCGATCGCAGATGCGTTTAATTTCGGAATTGTTCAATTGCGTGAACTGGTATCGCGCATTGTGGATACCGCAGAAAACATGTCTTCTTCCTCCAAGGGAACGCGCTCAACGGCCCTGCAATTATCGGAAGCTGCAGAGCATCAGGCCCAGGAGATTGCTGGGGCCTCTGCTGCAGTAAACCAGATGGCCATTACTATCGACCAGGTGTCTGCCAATGCGGCTGAATCAGCGGCAGTAGCGGAGCGGTCGGTTTCCATCGCAGCAAGTGGTGCTGGGGTGGTGCGCAATACCATCAAGGGTATGGATCGTATCCGCGAGCAAATTCAGGATACTTCCAAACGTATCAAGCGTCTGGGAGAAAGCTCACAGGAAGTGGGGGACATCGTGTCACTGATTGGAGATATCGCTGACCAAACCAATATCTTATCGTTGAACGCAGCGATTCAGGCCTCGATGGCCGGCGATGCTGGCCGAGGCTTCGCGGTGGTTGCCGATGAGGTTCAGCGGCTTGCGGAGCGGTCGGCGAATGCGACCAAACAAATTACTGCATTGGTAAATACGATTCAGTCTGATACCAATGAAGCGGTAGCATCTATGGAAACCACGACTTCGGAAGTAGTCGCAGGGGCAGAGTTAACGCAGGATGCGGGGGTGGCTCTGGAGGAGATAGAGACTGTATCAGCCAATTTGGCTGAGTTGATTCAGGATATCTCTACCGCTGCACGGCACCAGTCAACAACTGCCGGTCACATATCCAATACCATGAATGTCATTCAGGATATTACTTCGCGTACTTTGGAGCGTGCTAATGAAACGGCATCATCTATTGGCGAGGTGGCTGAAACAGCTATAGAGCTGAGGGAATCTGTTTCCGGTTTTAAATTGCCCGAGGGCGTCGGCGGCATTCGTAATCTGGTCATGTCAAATGCTGAGCCAGCTCGCAGTGATTACGACAACAGTCGTGCTGATGAAAATAGCTATTCCGATAGTGGACGAGGATCGGAAGCGGGGATCGATGAGCTCTTCGCGGCTCCAGGGATAGATGACTATTCAGCACCGCCGTCAAGTATTGAGTCAGTGTTGGCCGAGAGTAGCGCCACCCTGGACGGTATGGATCTTCCGTCCTTGTCTGAATCTGATATGGAGATGGATGCTACCCAATCAAGCGGGGGGCTAGGGCGACAATTAGAGTCCGAATTGGCTGACGTCAATCTGGATGAGTTTGATCTGGGTTCTACTGCCGACAGTCGAGCTTAATAGGAAAGGGTTTAAACCTTGTCGGAACAATTCGATAACAAGATTTCCCAACAGGATCATCTCGTTGAATTGAGTGACCGTCAGTTTCGGCTGTGGACGGACATGCTGGAATCGCGTACAGGAGTTAGCGTTGCGTCCGAACGCGAACCTTTTTTTCGATCCCAGATAGTCGCTCGAATGGATGAGCTAAATATTGATGACGCCGACGTTTATTTTCATGACGTTTTGGGAACTATTGTGGGCGTTGGAGAATGGGGCTTGCTGCTGGATCGCTTGCTCATTAAGGAAACCCGGTTTTTCCGTCACCGGGAATCCCACGAATTTATTCGAGATACCCTGTTTCAAATGCTTCAAGAAGGTCGACGAGACCTGATTAACCTTTGGAGTGTTGGGTGCTCCACCGGAGAGGAAACCTATTCGTTGGCTATCAACGCCTTTGAAGCTTTTGCGCGGGCGCGAGCCAAACCCCTGTTTGCGGTGACGGGCTCTGACGTAAGCCGGCAAGCAGTGAAAGTAGCTCGTGAAGGTGTCTACACCGCTACTCACTACCCTAATATTACCGAGCATGAAATGGTGTCCTATTTCCGCAAGCTTGACGATAACCGTATAACCATAAAACAAGCGGTCAAACAAAATGTCAGTTTCGTGGTGAACAATATTTTCGAACAGAATGATGGTTTTTTTGCGCACCGTATGGATTATATTTTCACTCAGAATATGCTGATTTATTTCAAGCGTTGGCGTCGAAAAGAAGCCGTCAGCTTTCTGGTCAACTGTTTGAAGCCCGGGGGTTATTTGATTATTGGCCCTGGAGAACTTACCGATTGGCAGCCGCAGAATGTTGAGCGTGTCACTTACCAGGGCATTCAAGCCTATCAGAAAGCTTTCGAGCGAGAATCATCGTGAATACCACACAAAACGTTTGGGGTCTGGAATGGGTGATCGATGAGGTAGAGACTAGCCTCAACGAAGCCTATGGAGCACTGGAAGCCTATCTGGAAGACGATAGCAACGAGCAACAACTTCAGTTTTGTCTGAGCCACCTTCACCAGGTGTCTGGCTCTCTCAAAATAGTCGCGTGCTCCGGTGGTGTGCTCCTGGTGGAAGAAATGGAATCGCTGGTGCGAGCCCTGATTGACGGTAGCATTGGTAATATTGCGGAAGCGTCAGAGCTGCTGGTTAACGCTATGCTAAAGGTGCCTGCCTATCTGCATCAAATGTTGTC
>JAUUYV010000206.1 GCA_030590275.1 Porticoccaceae bacterium | reverse complement strand
GCATAAAGATCTTCGTGTTCGCTATCTGCAAAAAATTCGGCTCCATCAGCATGTACGGTAGCTTCGGCTTTTTGTACCAGTTTGTCTACCGACAGGATGACGGATACGCTAGTAATATGGTTGTTGTGGCGTTCGAGCCGCCCCAGTTTACTGGTGACGTAATCATGAATGGCATCGCTGATGTCGAGATGGTGGCCGCTGATATTAAGTTGCATGTATAACTCCTTAACTTATGGGATAGTTTTTAATGGTTGTTAATTAGCAGTTTGACTCATTTGGAGGTGGCGCGGCAACCGAGTGTTGCGCTGTGGATAGAATCGCTGTCAATGTAGGCTGCTTCGGTACCTTACTCAAGCGCTGGATTTTAATCGTTTGCGGTCATTTGAAGAACGGATTCCAAGGCTCTCTCGGTATTTGGCGACGGTACGCCGGGCCACCTGTATGCCCCTCTCTTGCAGTAGAGTGCTTAGTTTTTTGTCGCTAAAAGGTTTTTCGGCTGGTTCTGCGAGGACTATTTTTTTGATCATGGCGCGAATGGCAGTGGATGAACATTCTCCGCCGTCATCTGTATTGACATGGCTGGAGAAAAAATATTTGAGTTCGCAGATGCCCTGGGGTGTATCCAGATACTTTTGGGTGGTGACTCGCGAGATCGTAGATTCGTGGAGGCCTAGTTGATCAGCGATATTGGCTAGTACCATAGGTTTCATGCCTTCTGGGCCGCGCTCTAAAAATTCTTTTTGCATCTCCACGATGCATAAGGTTACTCGGAGGAAGGTTTCGTTACGGCTTTCAAGGCTACGTAAAAACCAACGTGCTTCCTGTAAGTTTTCTCTTAAAAATTGATTGTCAGGGCTATTATCCCCGCGTTTGACATAACTGGCGTATTGTTTGTTGATGCACAGTTTCGGAGTCACTTCATTGTTAAGGGTGACAAGCCAGCGGCCATCTTTCCGTTGTACTCTTGCGTCGGGGATAATGTACCTGGTGTCGTCAGTGTGGACATGATCCCCGGGTCGCGGCGAAAGTGTCTGGATTAACTGGATGGACGTTTTTAATGTGTGCTCGTCAATATTCAGTTTACGACACAAAAAAGAGTTTTCGCGCCTGGCGACCTGGGGCAGGTATTGTGCCGCGAGACTTTTTGCTACCTCGAGGTTTGAAGTGTCGGCACTGAGTTGTTTAAGTTGAATTAAGAGGCAGTCGCTCAAGTCCGCTGCACCTACCCCTGCGGGATCGAACTGTTGTATGCGATGCAAAACCGCTATTACTTCGTCGAGGTCGACAAGGTTTTCGTTTTCTGTCTGCTCATCCTCCTTGTTAGAGTCTTCCGGCCTGTCGCCGGGGGGGCTTAGTCCCTCCCAGACGTCTTCTACCGATAAACTCAGAAAACCACTTTCGTCGATTGCGTCGATCAGAGCATCGGCAATACTGCGGTCGATGTCTGACATTACCGTGAGGTTCAATTGCCAATGCAGATGGTCGTGTAAAGATTCCGTTACCGAGTGGTAGTTTTCAAAATCTGTTGTGTCGTCAGAAGCGGTATTTGCGATTTTTGTTGGGCCGGGATAGATGTCGTCCCATTGGGCATCGACGGGCAGATCGTCGGGAATTTGCTCGTTCCACTCTTCGCTGAGCTGCTCGCTCGAGTCATCGGCTAGCGCCTCCAGGTCGGAGGAATTAGTGTTGTTGTTGGTGGAGGATTCGAGGCCGAGATCTGGTGATTCGCCGGAGTCGTCAGGGTGTGTTTCGGGATCGCTTTGATTGTCCTCGTCCAGATTGTCCTCGTCCTGGTCGAGTTCATCGGCTAGCTCTAACATTGGATTAGAGCAAAGCACCTGTCGGATCTCCTGTTGAAGATCGAGCGAAGACAATTGCAGCAATTTTATTGCTTGCTGCAATTGTGGCGTCATCGATAAGTGCTGGCCAACCCTGAGTTGGAGGTTTTGTTTCATTGCCCTGTAACGGCACCCCGGCAGGTGAGAATTGGTACCAAGTTTAGCGGCCAGAGCGAGGGCGTGCAAACGAGAAAGCAATAAGTGTGCCGTTGATCACAGAGCGTGCTGTGCGTCTTGCTGCCACGATGGTTTACATTGAGAAGTGCTCGCCCAGATAAACCTTGCGTACTGTTGCGTTATTGAGGATTTCAGCTGGGGCGCCCTCGGCGATGACCTGGCCGTTATCCATAATGTAGGCGTGCTCGCAGATATCGAGTGTTTCCCGTACGTTGTGATCGGTAATGAGAATGCCGATTCCCCGGTCACGCAGGTGGGTAATAATAGTTTTGATATCGTTAACGGAGATGGGGTCGACACCGGCAAAAGGCTCGTCTAATAAGATAAACGCTGGTTCCATGGCGAGTGCGCGCGCGATTTCTACCCTGCGTCGCTCTCCGCCGGAAAGACTCATTCCCAGGTCATCGCAGATATGGGTGATATGGAGTTCCTCAAGCAGGGATTCCAGCTTGGAGCGTCGATCCTTGGCGTTTAGGTCTTTGCGGGTTTCAAGAACCGCAAGCAGGTTCTGGGAGACGCTTAGCTTGCGGAAGACGGAGGCTTCCTGGGGTAAATATCCGACACCTCGGCGGGCGCGACCGTGCATAGGTAGGTGGGTGATCTCCTCGTTATCAATAAATACTCGCCCCTCACTATGGTTTACCAGGCCCACGATCATATAAAAACAGGTGGTTTTTCCAGCACCATTAGGGCCAAGCAGACCTACTATCTGCCCGCTATCTACGTTTAGGGAGACGTCGCTGACGACCACTCGTCTGCGGTAAGATTTGGCCAGGTGTTCGGCTCTTAACTGTGGCATTAGAGAGTCGAGTCCTGTTGTTCTTTGGTTGGGATTACTACCTGTACTCGACCAGCACCTCCCGCCTGCAAAAGTTCTTTTTTGAGATCGTAATTAATCTCCGGCCCACTGAGCTTAGATCCGCCAGCCTGGTCGACACTGGCATTGCCTTTTAATATCACCAGCTCTTTTTCGAACTGGTATTCAATGGTGTCGGCGCGCGCAGTCATCAAATCTTCGTCTTCCTGAGCTTGTTGTTGATAGACAGCGGGCTTGCCCACACACACAATATGGCTAAGCTCGTTGTTTCTGATATGTACCGTTACTTTGTCAGCACTGATACGCAGACCGCCTTGCTCGATTTTTACATTGCCGGTATACACGGTGATACCCGTTGTATCGTCCCGAGTTGCGCTGTCTGATTCGATGTGGATGGCTTGTTCCAGGTCGGATGGCAGCGCCCACAGTAGATTGTAGGCCAGGGAAAAAAGCAGGCATAAGGCCAGCTGATAGGTTGTTCTCATGCAGTTTTACCGGAGTTTCTGAATGCTTTTAACCTGTGACAGCAGTTGATAAGTTTGCTGTTCCAGATCGGCTTGCAGGCCACGAGCCGTGGTTCTGCTGTTTGGGGATACGAATACTACTGTGCTCTGAGTTTCGGCCATATTGGTATCGGGAAAATAAGTCAGTTCTGGGGTGCGTAGCTGGTTTTTGCCAGTGGGGGTGGTTTGCCATGCATTGACTTTTCCACTGAGTGTTACACGTTTCCTGGTATTGAAAATGATGCCTTTGTCGGCGGTTAAATGCCAGGGCTGGGCGCCCTGCTCATTACGTAGCGCAAGTAGTATGGGGTGTTGTAGTTCAAGGCGGTCGTGTTGTTTGAAGTATTCTCCGTCCGACGATTCCAGGGTGTAAGACAAGCGGCCATCGCCGTCAAACTTCCGAGTAATAGTTGCTCGCATATAACTATCGGCTTTTGGGGCCTCCGCGAGCTGGGCTTTAGGCTGACGCACGAATATTTGTGGTGGTGACTCCCAGAAAATGAGAAACCCCACCAATGCGAGGATAACGGAGGTCATGAGGGCGATATTTTTCACTGTAGATAGTCCGCTAATACTGACTCGAGTTTGTTTTGAGCGTTGAGAATAAGTTCAGCAGCTTCACGCACTGCTCCCGAACCACCGGGAAAGCCTGACTGCCATTGAGCATGTTGAGCGACGGTAGTGCTGGCGTTGGCGACGGTCATTCCTAGCCCCACTTTACGAATGACGGGCAAGTCGGGTAGATCATCGCCCATATAGGCTATCTCAGCCAGGGTGCAGGACAGGGGTTGCTCGGCAATTATTTCTTGCAGCGCATTTAGTTTGTCTTCACGGCCCTGTATTAGCAGGTCGATTCCTAGTTCCTCGGAGCGACGACTTACTATCGCAGAGGTGCGCGCAGTAATAATGCCCACTTTGATACCTGCCCGCTGCAGGAGTTTAATGCCGAGGCCGTCCCGAATGTTAAAGGCTTTGAGTTCCTCTCCCTCGTTACCATAGTAAAGTTTGCCATCAGTGAGGACGCCGTCTACGTCAAGTATGAGCGCTTTGACCATTTGGGCAGCCGTAATGATCTGCGCGGTTGGCTTCCTGGTATTGGTTTTATTAACAGGGGCTGATTGAGATGAGTCAGTCATGCAACGCCTGCTTTTAGCAGGTCGTGCATATGGACTACGCCCCGCGCCTGTTTGTCGTCCTCAACCACCAGGGCGGTGATGGTGCTTGCCTCCATGATGCTTAATG